>JAGQWA010000113.1 GCA_020437725.1 Bacteroidota bacterium
AATGCCGTTGGTTCTGGCCTAAGCCGTTGTAAAAGTTGTTCAACCGTCATTTTTGGCGGCTTGGGAATGGTGGTCAACTTAATTTGAGCAACGCGACAGTCTTTTAAATCATCACTTTCCTTACAGAATTGTTCGCCATGTGCTTTTATGATGATGTTTTGCGGATGAATGCCTTTTGATTCATAAAACCTTGCAATGGCATTTGCTCTTTTTAGAGATAATTCGCGGTTGGCTTCTATTTTACCTTCACTGTCGGCGTAGGCATTAATTTCTACCTTTATAACAGAATCGTTGGGCGAAATCAACTTTTCTAGTTCTTTGGTCTGCTGGTTATTAATATCTGCCACATTACTGGCATAAAACACGTTGTGGGTTTTGGTCTGCTGGCCTTGGGCGGTTATACTTACAACAGCTAACAAGGCAATTATTACATATTTCATACACGCTTTTTGGTTGTTACACCCATTTCAACGAATCGTGTTTTCTAAAGGGTTGGGAGAAGTTTTTGGGTTGTTGGCGAAATATTGAATTTGTGGGGTGAATTGGCCAATTTGGCAATTGGGGCGCTGCGCTCAATTTGACAATGATTTTTAATTTTAGAATTGAAACTAATTCAATAATTGCTTAATGTGGTAATGTGATAATTATTTGAATTAGCCAATTTGACAATTGGGTCGCTGCGCTCAATAAGCCAATTATTTTTAATTTGAGAATTTGAAAATGTGATAATTTGAAAATTTACTTTAATTCAATAATGATTTAATGTGGGAATCTGATAATGAAGTGAATTAGCCAATTTGACAATTAAATCGCGTCGCTCAATTTGACAATTGAAATCATTCAAAATTTATAATTGAACATTCAACATTAGTAAAGGTGGCTAAACGGAACCGAAGCCCCTTATCTCCTTCACTTTTTATCTAATTAACTAGTACATCTAACACACTTAAATAATAATTCACTAACAAGTCATTTAACACTCAACATTTATCATTTAAAATTCCCTCAGCTGTCTGAGCGGAACCCAAGCCTTAACCACACTAATTCTGAATTCTACCTTATGCATTCTACCTTCTAATCTCTGAAATGCACAATGGCATGGCGCCTTACCAATACCGCTATTATTACTATGCTAAAGGCAAAGGCTACAAGTGCGGGGACGAGAATTGATGAACTGGCTATTAAATCATTCAACCCTTTAAACATCCAATAGGTGGGTATTATGCCAAAGGCTTCTCCAAATTTGGGGATGAAGAATGCCGCTAAAGGCAACGTAACCAACAAGTTGATGATCTTGTACCAGGTCATGCCTTCCATTTTGTTTTTGGAGAAAACGGCCACTGAAAGCGCCATTATTGGAGTTACCAACCCTGTAATAAAAGACAACAAAGCAATTGATGCCATAGGCAGCTCATAAAAAGGCTGCACCACCAACATGAGCCAAGTAACCAAGCTTGCAAACACAAAAGGGAAAAGGAGTCTATACACAACAAAGCCCTTCTTGGAAACAGGAACAACTCCATACATTTTGGCTACTTGAGTGTCTTTTTCATCAATAAAAACCACACAATAGATAAAGCCGAACATGGTTGGTGCCTGGGTCATGCCGCCCATTAAAACTATGGGCACATACTCTTCAACAACAGGATAGGCTTCTACCAAAGCGGGTAAGGCTATTAAAATTACTACCAGAATGAGAGCGGGCAATACCAGAAATATTCTTAGCGACGGATCACGAAAAACCAATTTAAAATCGGTTATGGCTACTTTAAGCAATTGGTTCATGTTGAAGTCTTTTTTTAAATACATAGAAACTGGCGGCATATAATACAACACACCAAACCACCGAACCCAAAACGGCAAGTATCATAGAATTTTCGGCTGCACTGGTATTGTAAGAATACGCCATAAGCGAAAGTGGCCCCTGAACAGGCAAAAGCTGAAAAGCCGAAACCTGCGTTATGTCAAAGTAATTGAGCATGGGCAATGCCATGGCAAATAGCACTGGTATTGACTTTAATAGATAAACCAAAAACTCGTTTGAATAGCTAACTATAATAAGCCCTATGCAACTAAAGATAAAACAAGTTGAAAGTGCACCAAGTGTAAACTGAGCAATATTGAATTCGAGTCCTTTTGCGAAAAAGGCCATTCCGAGTGCACAAAGGGTTCCAATTATGGTTAAACTCACCATGCGCGACAGCAAATAAGCATGCATACTTTGTGGTGCCACCATAAAAACGGAGAGCACACGCTGGTTCTTTTCTATTAGAAATCCTAGGCCAATAAATAATAAACCTATCACAGCAGGATCATTAAAAATGAGCAGCGTAAGCAATTTATCCAAATCGCCTAAATGCCGTATTGCGTAGAATATTAACGCATAGATTACGGTAACGGCAACACTAATATTTATGAGGTTGTTCTTGTGCAGAATCATCATCTGCCACTTTAGTTGTTGAGCAAATTCTCTCATATTTTTAGCGCTTTACCGGTTACATTCATAAACACCTGTTCTAGCGTGGCATCTTTAGAGTTTATACTTTCTAGCTCATTGTTTTTAATAAACTCAAGGAAAGATGAATTACTGCCCAATTGCTCAATTTCAAACTCCTTTACTTGCCCAGTTTTGGATTCTGCCACTACTTTGTGCTCTCCATGTTGGTGTTTGAGAACAGCTGGCTCCTCAGTAATTCTAATTTCACCATCAACTATAAAAGAAACCCGGTCGCAAAGCTGATCAGCCGTATCCATATTATGCGTGGTAATGAAAATGGTTTTGCCCTGGGCTTTAAGCTCATTAATAAGTTCTTTGATTTTGAAAGCATTGGCAGGGTCTAGTCCGCTGGTGGGTTCATCAAAAAACAAAATGCTGGGGTTGTGCATAATGGCTCTGATAAAGTTCAGGCGCATTTTCATGCCTTTTGAGTAATCGCTTACCTTTTGATTTATAGCATCTTCTAAACCAACTAACTCAAACAATTCTGGCAGATTCCGCATGTTTTCTTTTGGGTAGAATGATGCAAAAAGCTCAAGATTTTCTTTACCAGTAAGTTTTAAATAATGGTTGGGTAATTCAAACCCCACTCCTATTTGTTCAAAATACTCCTTGCCCCAATTTGCAAGGGGTTTGCCATCTATGTTTATATCGCCAGAATAGCCTGGCAGAATTTTATAAAGCACTTTTTGTGCGGTGCTTTTCCCTGCTCCTGAAGGCCCCAAAAAGCCAAAAATTTCGCCTTTGGCAATGCTGAAATTTAACCCCTTAAGCGTGGGTGCTTTGGCTTTTGGATAAGTAAAACTTAGGTTGTTAACTTCTATCATAACCAAATTTTAGTTGTTCTTTTTGTTTATTGGTTGGTTTCATTTTGCGGTTGAAAAGCAGCTTTCATAAGGGCTATAAACTGGTCAACAGATTGCAACAACAGTTGCTCTTGCTCTGCAAACACTGGCCGTCCTTCTTCTATGTTTTTATCGAAATCAGTTCCATGAAAAATCTGCATATAATCGCCTATATGCACACTGGTTGCTACCATAAAAAACGACATGGTTTTTGTTGAAAGATCATGCCTAAAATAGCCTTGATCAATTTCTCTTTGAATCATGGCTTCGAATAACACAAGGGCTTGATCTCGCCATTGGTTATGAAATTGAGCTACACTTGGCGAGTGCTCGTTTTTAGAGATGGAATAAAGGCATTTGCTTTCTCGCGGGCTTTTTAAATCGAACTGCACGCCTGATTGATATAAGGCTCGGTAATACATCCAAAAGTCTTGAAAATCGTCGCGCTTAACATCTTGAATATACCTTAGTTTTTCTTGCTCACAAGCCTGTTTAATGTAGAGATACAAGTCTAGCTTGTCTTTAAAATACTGATAAATACTGCCTTTAGCAATGCCAAGATGTTTAACCACTCTGGTTATACTGGCATCATCATATCTATGGTTAGAAAACTCATCAATAAATGCATTAACAATGGTTTTTTGCTTTTCTGGGGGTAACTTATGAAAAGTATCTTTTGGCATATTGACACCATTATGACTAGGTGGTCACAAAGGTTATGGAAAAGATTCGAAATATAGTGACTAGGTGGTCATTTTTTTAATTAAATAATGACTGAATGGCTTAATGTGATAATGAACTTAATTAGCCAATTTGGCAATTGGGATGCTTCGCTTAATTTGACAATGAATTTTAATTTGAGAATTGAAATTAATTCATTAATTGCTTAATGTAGTAATGTGATAATGATTTGAATTAGCCAATTTGGCAATTGGGTCGCTGCGCTCAATGTGCCAATTCATTAATAATTCAACTTTTAACATTTAAAATTACGGCAGGGTGGCTGAGCGCCCGCCTGCAGGACAGGAAGCCGAAACCCTTATCTCCTTAACTTTTTAACTATTTAACTAGTACATCTAACACACTCAAACACTAATTCACTAACACACTACAACTTGGCACCAATTATGTCTAAATAAGCCTTAACAAGCATAATTTGGATACTACTAAATGAGTTCTAATCATTTAAACCATCTTCTAATTTCGAACAACTATGGCAAAAACACGCGGTATTATTTTGGTTTTGTTGCTTTTTCATTTTGTGAGTAATGCTCAAATCAAATCGGCACAACAATTACAACATGGTCTAAAAATCTATACAGGCTCTACCCTATTTTCACAACGCAGCTCGCAATACCTAAATGTTACCAGCAATGGTTTTACGCCAGCATTTACCATTGCCAAGCCTAATGGTAATTTCAAAGAATTTTCTGTTAAAACACTAGGGCTTACCCGCTTTGGTGAAATTCCGGCATATGAATATTTAAACGACAGCTCTGCCCGTTTTGGCAACAACACTTTTAGATTTTACCCGGTGTTTGAAGGAAACGCAAACCTTACCAGGGGAATTAACATCAAGCGATTTAGGTTTTATGCTGGCTGGTATGTGGGCTTATCAAGCAATTTCTCTCGCATTAGAGAAACAAGTTCTCGTTTTGTTGTGCAAACCACCTTTAGTAATTATTTATTTCATGGTGTGGTTCCAAGAATTCAATACTCTATAAACAACCGTTTTACGTTAGATTTCAATATTCCGATTGAAATCTTTTCTGGAGCTCTTTATACGTACAGTAACAAATTTAACCCAACCGTACAAGCCAACACAAGTGCCCACTATTTTTTCAAAATGCAGTTTTTAAGACCTAGAATTTTCACCCCAAGGTTGGGGCTTCAATTCAGTATTTAAAAGATGTTTTGATTATTACTTTCAAGTCTCAATTGTAACAAAAGCACGGGCATTGCGTAACACTTTAGAAACCAAATTTTAGAGCAATGAAACGCATCTTGATTCTCGTAATACTCCTAAGCCCCTTTAGCTTGTTTTCTCAATCTAGTAACGATGAAAAGGCAACTTATGCATTCAAAATGTATTCGAACTTTGGATTGGGATACTCCACATTTACTGGTCTTAATTACAGTTTTGGGCAATTCTCACCATCTATTTCAAGAATAAAAACCAACGGAAACTTTACAGAACTAAGTCTCATAAATTTTAATTCTAGCAAACAATTAATTGGCTACAATGGCTGGCTTAAAGATCAAGACGTGGCTTACAGATACACTAATAATAGTTTCTCACTTCGTTTAGAGCATAACTACAAAATCAATACTTGGGGCAAAAAGAATAATCTGGAATTCTACTTAGGTGGATTTGCTCAATCGAATTTTGGATATTACAACTACCATAATATCAATGAAAATAGACTTTCATACAGATATTTAAACAATAGCTTTAATGTAGGCATTACCCCACGGTTGGTTTATAATGTAACCGAAAGAATGAGCATTGATTTAAACTTACCCATTTCATTAATCCATTTATCTCCAATGGGCTCGGCAAAGGAATATGATCCTACTATCTCTGGCTATAATTCCTATAGTAGTCGTCCAAGAATAGACCTGTTTAACCCAAAATATGACCTTATGCCTCGTATTGGTATCAGCTTTAAGTTTTAACGCCCTTCATTCAACAAAATACTATTTATCTGACTCACATCTAAGCGCTTATACATTATTTCGTGTTCGCTATTGAGCAAATAAATAAATGGTGTAATCTTTATATCATAAACCCTTCTCACACTATAATCAGTTTGTAATGATACATTCACCCACGATTTCATTTCTGGATGATTATTGATGTACTCTATCCAGCCATCTTTGTTACTAGATGTTGAAACGGCAACTACTTGAAATTCAAAATTAGCTGATTGTTTAAGCTCAATTAACTCATTAATTGTTTTGGTACAATTACCGCAATCTTCTCCATAGAATAATAAAACAATGTTTGGCGAACTAATAGAATGCAAACTCACCTCTCTACCATAAAAATTGGGAAGGGTAAAGTTGGGTGCCTTAATGCCACACAAAAGATTTTTAAGTGTATTGGCGTTGGTTAAAATCTTTTCCCGCTGGTTTTCGTTTAGCCATTTAGCCTTGTCTAAAGTATAATAATTTAAAGCCATGTGCACATAGGCCTTGTCCATACAAATAACCTTTGATTTAGCGTATTTATTAAGAATATGGGCCGACACAAATTGCATTACTTCCTCATTTTTATTAGCCAAACCCATTATGTAGTCAATTGACTTTATTACCGAATCGGCATGTTGAATAGTAAGTTTATCTAAGTAATACTCTAGCTTATTGTACAATATGGGTGTTCTTACCAACCCCGACTCACTAAAATCTACACCATTAAAATATACCTTACGATACCTATAAAATCTCCAGTTATTAGCATCTGTTTCAGATAAACCAGCGGGAACAGTTGGCAAAGTTGGCTCCATACTAGCCTTAATTAATTTGGCAACAAGTGTATTTGGGTTTTTTGCTATTAAGTCCTTTTGAACAGATTTTACCTTCTCGTCAAGTGCTGTGAGTTGCAATTCAACATTTTCGCCAGCTTCCTTCTTTTTATTGAGATTATCGGCTTCAAGTCTAACATTTTCTAAGGTAGAGAGATAGGCTATAAACAATTCGTTTTCTTTAGAACCTTTTTGGGCCATATCTTTAAGCATATTAGCCTTAGTAGTTGAAATTGAGAAATTAGGTTCGTTAATAATAAACTCAACGTATTTATTTTCTAATTCTGTAAATACCAATAAATAAACCCCGCTAGCTATGGTATCTGGCTCAAATAGCATTTCGCCGCCTGGGCCTGCAAAAAGTGTGTCCTTTAAATACGTTTGGTTGCCGTGTCTGTATCCAATTTTAAATGTTTCGCCGGGGGTGGCATCGGGTACAGTTATTTTGTATGATGCATTGTAAAACTCTTTTGCAGTGGCATCTATTGCACCAAAAAACCCAAAAACCAACCATATAAACTTAACCATAACCTTTCGTAAACGGCTAATTTATAAAATAATAAGAGTGAAAATCTCGCTGTTCAAAAATGAATTATCGTCGAAAAGATTTCATTGCCATACGTCAACAAAACGGAACTTCTATATTTGGGTGACCTAAGATTCTAATTAATTGGCAAGGCTTGTAATATTATTTTTATTCACTTCAATATATGCACAAACAGCCTTTGCTAATGCGGCTCTTAAAAATTTAGAGTATATCCAGCTTAACAAAGATGTAAACACCCCTAATGGGCTTTTTAGTGAGTTTAGGTCATTTAAATTTTCACAGAGCCAAGAATTCAATTTTGGTTATCAAAAAGGCGAAACCTGGCTAAAGTTTAATGTTATACCGCACTCAAGTGTTCAATCATCATTTTTAACGGTAGATTTTGCTCCGCTTGATAGTGTAAGCTTGTTTGTGCTTAACGAGAACAATGAAATCATTTCTCAATCAGTTTTAGGCGATGATGTTGCTGGTGTTAAACCACTAAGAAATAACTACCCTGCATTTGAAATTTTTCCTAACAAGAATCCTTCGGCTACATACCTGCTTAGAATTAAAACTCAAAGCAGCAATCAATTTAAAATTCAAGTTCTCTCGCCAGCTGAGTTCATAAATAAATCTACCCAGAGCCATGCTTATTATTTTGGGTTTTATGGCATTTTATTATGCATGTTGCTTTATAATCTATTTGTTTGGGGGGCCTTAAATGAAAAAAACAACCTTCTTTATGCCATTTATTTAGTTTGCCAAATTTTAGTGTTCTTAGGTTTAAACGGGCATATGCACGAGTTTATAACCTTTCATATTGCATCTGCATCAAATAGAACATTGCTAATGAGCATAAGTGCACTAAATGTTTCGGCTATGTTATTTAGTGTAAACTTTTTAAAACTAAAAAAATATAATAAAACCGACTACAAGGTTTTTATGGTATTTCTAATTGCTGCCTGTGTGTTTTTTGTTTTAGCCACATTTATGCCTTATAAACTGCTAATACAACCATCTAGTTTATTTGGTGCCGCATGTGCCATTGTTATTTTTGTTATGGCTACCAAATGTTATTTATACGGCAACAAGGCTGCCCGTTTTTTTGTTTTGGCGTGGACCGTTTACCTGTTTAGCGTTGTATTTCTTGTTTTACAACGATTTGGCATTTTAGGCAATTCATTTTTTATTATACATGTTGCCGAAATTGGTGCAATTATAGAAACCTTGTTAATTACCCTTGCATTAATTGATAAAATGCGACAGGTAACTTTACAAAACAAGAAATATATTGACTTGCAAGAAGAACATAACGATAGATTAATGGCTAAAAATAGAAAGCTAGAAGCACATGCTTTTCAGCTATCTCATGTTATGCGCAAACCCATTGCCAATATTATTGGTTTAATGCACCTTACCAAACATTATGATTCGCCACCTAAAGAGCTTATCGATAAAATAACAGAAACTGCCCACCAATTAGACAATTCGGTAAGATCAATGACCAAAGAACTTGAATCTTAGTTAACCTTCGCCTTTTTAACAGCAGTTTTAAGACGGTTACTTTTTACTCGCATTGCATAAACCCAATTGTTTAGCCATCTAAACACGGCTGCAAAATCGGTGCGGTAAACATCGCAGAATAAAATAGCGCGTGTTTCATTTGTATTATTTGAAACTTGGTGCCTAAATGTATCGTCAAACAATATGTCTTCACCTTCTTTCCAACTATATTTTTGGCCTCCATTTATAATAAAGCATTCGCCATTTTTTGGCACT
>JAGQWA010000114.1 GCA_020437725.1 Bacteroidota bacterium
CCGCCAATGGAAATTCAACTGAATTCTCAGCTTACCACGGCTATTGGCCTATTTCTTTTACCCATGTTGACGAACGTTTCGGCTCGCCACTTGAATTATACAAAATGGTAACCACCGCTCATGAGCAGAATTATAATGTATTAATTGATTTCGTTGCCAATCACGTTCATGAAGAACATCCTTACTTTAAGCAGTATCCGGGAAGAGTTACCCCAAAATACTTGCCCAACGGCGAGTTAAATACCGAAAAATGGGATGAACGCCGCCTAACCACTTGGTTCGATGAGTTTATGCCAAGCCTTGATTTATTAAATCCTGAAGTAACCAACATGCTGGCCGACAGCATTATATATTGGCAAAAAACCTTTGGGGTTGACGGTTTTAGACACGATGCCACCAAACATATTCCACACCAGTTTTGGAGAACCCTTTTGCATAAAATGAAAGAACAAGGCTTGTTTAATGAAAATGCACCTTATCAAATTGGCGAGACTTATGGAAGCCGTGACCTAGTTGGCAGCTACGTGAATACAGGTGAGTTGAACGGGCAATTTGACTTCAATCTTTATGACGATGTGGTTGCAGTTTTTGCCGCCGGTGAAAACATTGAGCGACTTAATTATGGCTTGCAGAAAAGCCTTTTTGCTTTTGGCCATCACCATTTAATGGGTAATATTTCAGGTAATCAAGACAAGGCAAGGTTCATTTCGTATGCCGACGGTGCTGTTCGTTTTGATGAAGACGCCAAAGCTGCTGGTTGGATGAGAACCATTACCCGGAAAGACAGTACGGCTTACCAAAAAATGGCACTTCTTTTTGCTTTCAACTTCACCGTTCCAGGAGTTCCTGTAATTTATTACGGTGATGAAATTGGTATGCCAGGCGGCAATGATCCAGACAACCGCCGAATGATGAAATTCAAGAACTTAAGCAAAAACGAACAGCAGTTAAAACAGACCGTTAGTGATTTCGCCAAGCAACGCGCTAACAGCATGTCGCTGCTTTTTGGAGAAACCAACAGCTATGTAAATGATAACGGACTTTTAATTATTGAGCGAAGCTATTTTGGAGAGAAAACCACTTTGGTTATTAATAATTCAAGCCAAAACAAAACATATAATAACGACGCTCTTAAAGCCTACACCTATAAAATATTGAAAACCAATGAGCATGAATAAAACCATACTTCTCCTTTCCCTTTTTGGCGTGATGATTCAGTCTTGTGACCAAAAATCTACGTCAAAAAATGTTGATACTTCAGCTGATTCAACTGTCTCTACGACTGAGTCAAACGACATTTCATGGGTTGACAATGCTGTGATTTACGAAGTAAACCTGCGCCAATACACGCCCGAAGGCACCATTAAAGCCTTTATGCAGCACTTGGATAAAATTCAAGATTTAGGAGTTGATGTGCTTTGGTTCATGCCCATTCACCCTATTGGGGTTAAGAACAGAAAAGAAACTGAGCAATCGCTTGGCTCCTACTATTCAATTAGAGATTACCGTGGGGTAAATCCAGATTTTGGTACGAAGGAAGACTTTAAAGCATTGGTTGACAAATGCCACGAAATGGGTTTTAAAGTGGTGCTTGATTGGGTGGCCAATCACAGTTCATGGGATCATGCTTGGGTAACAGAACACCCAGAATGGTACACAGCAGATTCCTATGGAAACCGACCAATAGTGCCCATTGACAATGATGGAAAAGCGACCGACTGGACTGATGTAGCCGACTTAAATTATGAGAATGCCGAGTTTAGAAAAGCCATGATTGCCGACATGAAATATTGGGTAACCGATTTTGATGTTGACGGTTTTAGATGCGATGTAGCCGGTTTTGTGCCAGTTGATTTTTGGGTGCAAGCGCGTACTGAGCTAGAAACAGTTAAACCGCTTTTCATGCTGGCCGAATGGGAAGATGCGGCTTATTACGAAGCCTTTGATTTTACATACGCATGGCATCAGCACCATGTTATGCAAGAAATTATAAAAGGTGAGCAAACGGTTGAAGATTGGAAAAACTTGGCCAAAGAAGCCAAAACAGGTTGGACTGGAGCCCCTGACAGTTTAAAGCTTTGGGGACCGTACAACAACCAAATGAACTTCATCACCAATCATGATGAAAACTCATGGAACAAAACCGTTTTTGATCGTTTTGGCAATGCACATAGATGTTTTGCTACGCTATCATTTACGCTTCCGGGTTTGCCTTTAATTTATTCAGGCCAAGAAGCAGCCATGAGCAAAGTGCTCCGCTTTTTTGAGAAAGACACCATTGATTGGAGTCAAGACAGCCTTCGCGGTTTCTATAAGGCTTTGGTTGAGTTGAAACACGAAAATTCAGCCTTAAATATTGGTGAGAATGGCGGAGAATTCAAAATCATTTCCAACCAAGAAAATGATTACAACGGCTTGTTTGTTTTTGAAAGAATGAGCCAAAGTGATACGTTGGTTGTAGTAGCCAACTTGAGCAATAAGAACAAAACCTTCAAACTTGAAACCCCATACCCAAGGGTAAGACAGCTACGTTTTAGCAGCTCATCAGAGAATACCAGATTAGCGCTCAAAACGCCGATGAAGTCGTATAATAACGGTTTACAACCGTGGGAGTGTCAAGTTTATGAAATAGTAAAAGCAGAATAATGACAGCTAAACCAAAACTCAGTTTCTGGCAGATTTGGAACATGAGCTTCGGCTTTTTGGGCATCCAATTTGGGTTTGCTTTGCAAGGCGGATTCATGTCGAGAATTTTTCAAACCCTAGGTGCAGAAGAACAAGACATACCCATGTTATGGATTGCCGCGCCATTAACTGGCTTTTTGGTTCAACCCATAATTGGATATTTAAGCGATAGGACTTGGAGTGTAAGATTCGGTAGAAGAAGGCCTTATTTCTTAGTGGGAGCCATTTTAAGTTCAATCACGCTATTCTTCGTTCCCCACTCTCCTATGCTCTGGGTGGCCGCTGGGTGCTTATGGGTGCTTGATGCTTCTATAAACATTAGCATGGAGCCATTTAGAGCGCTTGTAGCGGACAAGCTTCCAGACTCTCAGCGTTCATACGGTTTCGTGATGCAAACCCTCATTATTGGCGTTGGAACTTGGGTGGCAAGCTTTCTTCCAAAACTCGTTACCATGCTTGGGGTTTCGAATGAAGCGCCAAGTGGAATTGTACCGCCATCTGTTCAAATTGCTTTTGCCATTGGCGGCTTTGTGTTTCTTGCGTCAATTCTGGTTACGGTTTTTACCACCAAAGAAGATCCACCTGAAGACATGGAAGCTTTTTTAAGAGAAAAGGAAGAAACCAAAGGCGTTTTTAATGCTTTCAAAGAAATTGGGCAAAACATATTCTCAATGCCCAAAACCATGATCAAGTTGGGTGTTATTCAGTTTTTTAGCTGGTTTGCCTTTTTTGCTATGTGGAGCATGGCCACCCCCGCTCTAACCGAACATATTTACAAAGCACCAGCCGTGCAAGAAAGCAATTATCAAATTGAAATTCCAGCACAAAAAGAAGCTTATGAAAAAGCCAACAAAGCCTATAACGATGCTGCTGACAATGTAGGTGCTTACATGGGGATTTACGGACTTAGTTCAATGGTCTTTGCACTATTATTAACCGTATATACTTCGCAAAGACGCATAAACAGAAAGTATGTGCACATGGCCAGTTTAATTACTGGAGGCGTGGGTTTTATACTCATGTATTTTATCCCCGAAAGTTGGATGCTTGGCATTTGCTTTGCCTTGATTGGCATTGCTTGGGGTAGCATTTTATCAATGCCTTATGCCATGCTTTCAAGCGCTATTGACCCTAAAAAAATGGGATTGTATATGGGGATTTTCAATATGTTTATTGTTATACCACAAATAATTGCGGCAACTGGCGGGCTCAATGCCATTTACAAAAACCTGTTGGGCGACCAAGCAATTTTTGCCATTGTACTTGCAGGCGTCTCACTCATTTTGGCAGGCCTGTCTAACTTTCTCATAGTAAACAAACAAGCCATCAGCTACCAGCCTGAGGGTTAGAATGTCCGAATCAATTTTTCCCTAGCCTAGGGGATATGTCAAGCAAAGCAATGACAAAGGTGTCTAAGGCCGTTGATTTATCTTTGAGAAGGATGAAACTTTCACAATCATGAATAACAACGATAAAAACCTAATAACAGGAATTATAGTAACTATTGCATTAGCCTTGTGTATATTTTGTGTTTTAGGGGCTATCGATGCTTTCCAACACAATAACCACATTGGAGCAGGAATTTGCTTTCTGGCCGCAAGCTTGCCTATTACGGTTGCTTTGAATAGGGTTTTGAAATAGATTGCGGTATTACCATAGAACCAATTAAGGATTAAGTAATTAACTTTGCAACATGTCAAATAAGAATGAAAAAAAGGATAAAATAATAGCCGCCGCCAAAAAAATGGTAGAAAACAAAAAAGCTATGATTGCCTATTCTAATGGCAAAATAACAAAGGACGAACTACGTGAACAGGGAATTAAACTTGCCATGCCGATATAAGGTAGTCTATAATTCTTCAACAAATTCATATCTTTTTACTACAGATTCCTTAGCAGAATACGAAGTTTTATTTTCAGAAGACAATTCGCTATTTGATTCAACTGTTTTAGCAAACGCCAATACATTTCACATTGCATTAAACAAACTTCGAGCTGGAATTGGCGGCTATGATGCCGAAATGCAAATAACGTTTTCAGCTATTATAGATCACTTCTTTAAAGACACAGAAAGACTTCTTACTTACGTATTTAACGATGCCGACGGGAAAGAATTGATCAGGAAACGCTTGTTTCAAATGTGGGAAAAGAAAGGCAAACGATCAGATATTGTTAAAATGGACGCCGAAATAATTACGGAAGATAAAACTTACCACGCAGGAATTCTTTTTCATAACCAGAACTCAATTGGAAGGAATGAGATTTCTAGGGCCTTTAGCGAAATTATTGTTGAATTAACAGAAAAGTGAATCTAACATTTTGAAACTAAACCACATCAACCACATTGCCATCATCTGCTCAGAATATGAGAAATCTAAACGCTTCTACACGCAAGTGCTTGGTTTAGAAATTGTGAAAGAAGTGTATAGAAAAGAAAGAGATTCTTACAAGCTTGATCTATCGCTAAACGAGCAATACATAATTGAATTATTTTCATTTCCAAGCCCACCCAAAAGGCCATCGAGACCAGAAGCTACAGGTCTCAGACATTTAGCTTTTTCCGTCGACAGTGTTGAAGACACAGTTGCTCATTTAGCCGAGAAAGGCATGCAAACAGAATCCATTCGAACAGATGAAATTACTGGCAAGAAATTCACTTTCTTCGATGATCCTGAGGATTTGCCCATTGAGATTTATGAAGCATAAATATGGCTAGCTCATTTTTCCCTAAATTGAGCAACCAAACTTCTGCTTATGCTTGGAATAAATAACTGCTTTTCTGCTCCAGAACCTAGCGTATTTGAAAACATTTCTGATAGTAATGCCAGTCTAATAGTTATGCTTGTGATGTTGACTATATCAATACTATTCTTAGGCATTAATAGTGGCACTAAAAGGACTAAGAAAAATGAATCTCCTTTATTGAAAACACAAAACGACGCCTTCTTCCTATATCCCAACGGTACTGAAATTTCAACCGAAAACCCTGAATAAACGCTTATGAAATCACTAATCTTCGCTCTGGCAGTATTGCCTTTTTTAAGCTTTGGTCAACACACTTTTTCAATTGTAGCGGTTGATTCTGTTACTGGAGAAATTGGCAGCGCGGGCGCCACTTGCGGTGATAGCATTATTTGGCCAGGAACCCCGGGTGCATACATTATTAGCGATGTTATTCCAGGAGTGGGTGCAATCCACACCCAATCTTATTACCATGAAACCAATCAAAAAAACGCCAATAACAGAATGGATTTGGGTGATTCTCCATCTGAAATCATCAAGTGGTTAGAAGAAAATGATTACGGCAACAGTCCAAACATTCGCCAATATGGCATTGTGGATTATAATGATGGAAGCCCAAGAGCAGCGGCCTACACGGGCAGCGATTGCATGGATTATAAAAACCACATTGTGGGTCCTAACTATTCCATTCAGGGCAATATTCTGTTGGGTCAACATATTTTAGACTCTATGGAAAGCGGATTTAATAAAACCGAAGGTTGCTTGAGCGATAAACTGATGTCGGCCATGCAAGGAGCCAATGTGGTGGGTGCAGATTCTCGTTGCAAACCCGAAGGTACCAGCTCGCTTTCAGCTTTTCTGCGGGTAGCCAAATCTACCGATGCAGAAAACAAATTAACGCTCGACATTAACATAGCTGGCACTGACGATGGCGTAGAACCAATAGATGTTTTGCAGTCAAAATATGATGCTTGGAAAACGTCTAATAAAAATGATTGTTTGCCATTAACGGTTCCTCCCGTAGAACCACCAAATGATGAAATTGGAGTTTATCCCAATCCAGCCAATAATACACTGTATGTAATGAGCGGCGGTATTAAAGAATTCAATGAAATAAGACTCATGAATTCATTTGGCCAAACAATTATGGTTTTAAGCGGAGAAATGATCAAAAACGGCCACAGCATAGATGTTGGCCATCTGCCCAACGGTTTGTACCTAATAAATATAGAAGTTGATGGCGAAGAAGATTGGGTTAGTAAGGTGGTGATAAGGCATTGACCAGTATCACATACAAATTCAGGTTTGTTGGCGCTAATTTCCAATCCTAATTTGAACCAATTCTTCATCACATTGACCCAAGATAATGAAGCCAAAATCTGTTTTATATAGTGCTATTTTGATAGCATTTTGCCTTCAATGCCAAAGCCAAGACTTTAGGTCTAAATTGGTCTACAAGCTTGTAAACAAAGATTCACGACAAATCATAGATTCAATAGTTTCATTAGAGAATTTGCCACAAACAGATTATTACGACACAACAGAACACTTGTCAATTACCAAGATACAAGACGTTAAAAACCTTCGGTTAGACATTGTGATAAATCCTTCTGACACTCAGTGTAAGCTATCATCCTACACATATAGAATTACTAAAAGAAAGATTACCAGAACAGACAGAAGGAATTTTAAGGAATTCAAAATCATAGAGATAGAAGAGTGGAACCGCATTGAAAAAAAAATTTCAATAGGTCCCGGTTGGGCTTGCTCGGCATTGAACATGGATAAAATTGATCCATATTTGTTCATTGATTCAGTTCAAAAAAGTGGTTCGAAAGACATAATTCAAGTTGATGGTATTTTTTTCCTAATACGTAGTAACAAGTATGAGGATACTTTGGATGTTCCTGTTCTTGATATGACCATCAACTCTTCCTTGTTTTGGTTTCATAACAACTTTTCAAATTTTGAGAAATTTGTTAGAGATAAGCCTCAATTACAAATTGAAATGACAAAAAATGCTTGTTACAATAACGGTTATAGCTCAACTTGGCTCTGTTATTAAATTTGGCTTTTGCAGCTGATAAACAAATAAAGAATTGCCAGACCTAACCACCCGCCAACACATAGAAACCCTAATTACCCAATTCTACCAAAAAGCCATGGCTGATGAGCTTATTGGCCATTTCTTTAGTGATGTAATTGCATTAAACCTAGATGAACACCTACCCAAAATCTGCGATTTCTGGGAGAGCACCTTGTTTTACAAAGGCAACTACAGCGGCAACCCTATGCAAGTGCATATTGCTTTAAACCAAAAATCGAAAATGCAACCAGCGCATTTTGAGCGCTGGTTGGCCTTATTCAACCAAACTATAGACGAACTCTTTGATGGCCCCACTGCCCTACTTGCCAAAACAAGAGCACAATCAATAGCTACTACCATGCAGATAAAGTTGCTACAAGTTGGGAATTGAAAACCGGATTAGCAACAAAGTCATTTCGAGCAGAGCGAGAAATCTGATGGCAAGTAGTTTAAAGGGTAAAATTTAAGGTTTAAAGGATTCGAAGTTTAGTGTTTCTAGTTTAGAGTCCAATTCAGTCTAAGGTCTAATGTCCCCAATTTCCATACCCTATCGCGTAGCACCAGCTTCGTGATTATACATCTCTGAGCGCACTGCGCGGAAATGAAGCACAAGCCCACTTGGGATGCCCTATACCGTGTAGCACAGGCCGAGTGACTGGAAGTCACTCGCTTCTGATGAATTGAGAATCGATTGAATTCATACCGGCAAAATCAACTCTACACTAAAAACAAGATATTTGATAAAAAAGAAGGTTATGCGATTGGTATTGGGGTTACTATTGGTAATTGGTATTTCATCATGCTCTGTTTTTAAGAGAAAACAGAAGCGATATCTGCCTGATAACATAGACAAGAACGTGCATTTTGGAATGAGTCTAAAAGAGTTCAAAAATCTAAAAGGCAACAAAGTCTCACTTTACGCAGAAGAAAGTTTTAGGAAAGCGTATCTCGAAAATTTGAACGATGATGAGTTAGTATCAATTGTTTACTATTTTGATGAAGACGGCGACAAACCCCTTTACGAAGTAATACTTGATTATAAAGACAAAAATGGACGTGACGAAGAAGCAGCAGAGCTATTTGGTGACCCAAATGACGGCGATGAATGGTCTTTTAAAGAAGCCAAACCTTGGCCTATAAAAGCATGGACGTACAAGTCTAAACTCATTGTAGTGGCAGTTATTCCGAACACCGAGTGGTGGGACGAAGAGCAATAGATTCTAGAATTAAAGGCTATAAACTCAATGTCAAATATTACCTATCATTTTAATGGAAATACAACTCAGTTAATTAAAAAAATTCAAGATCAAGATGCCTTGAATATTGAGTCATTAGGAAATTATGAGTTTAAAGTTAGAGCGGAGACTTCGCCTGGAACTTTCTACCCATTTCGCATGTACACCGTTCTTAGAATAATTGAGCCTACCAACAGCAATTGCAATGTGATTTTTAAGAATCCTATTCGTCCAGAACACTATTTTATAGCAATTTCATTTCTAATTTTTACTATAGCCAGCTTAATTTCTTTTCAGGCAATTGCACTTGTAATTATTGCTTTTCTCTGGGTATTTACCCAGGTAATGTTCTTATTAG
>JAGQWA010000115.1 GCA_020437725.1 Bacteroidota bacterium
TATTAATAAGCCACCGTAACCGTTCCATTAAAATTGCGGCCTTTTACGTTGATAATTACAAAGTAGGTGCCTGCTGATACCAAATGGCCATTGAATGAACTGGTTCCATCCCAACAATAGTTATTGTCTTGCACTTGTTTTGCAAATACTTTTTGACCCCAACGGTTAAAAATCAAGATTTCGAAACCATGGCAGTTTTCTGGTAAATCCGGTACCAGAATAGAATAACAATCATTAAACCCGTCATCATTTGGTGTGAAGACATTGGGAGTTATAACCTTAAAATCATCAAATGGTCGCAACTGCGCTTCCATAGCATACGTGCTAAAGCAATGTGCATCGTGAGCCACCAATTGGGCTTTAAAACGCTGCCCAAAATCAAAATACTGCAACTCATCTTTCTTAATGCTGGATTGGCCATTGCTAAATACCCAAGTATAGTTGGTGGCCTTGTCGCTCAGATTGGTTAATTCGGCCGTAAAGCCATCGCAATTGGTATAAATGGAAGTGTCAAACAACGCAAATGGTTCTGCTACACGCAGCGAAACTGAATCGAAATAAGTACAATTCGGAAACCTTCTTTCAACTATATAAGTACCAGTTTTGCTTGGATAAACCCATGGATTTGAACTATTTGGATCATCAACATTTTTACTAGGCTGCCAAGAATATTCAACCAAAGCGGCGGTATCAGCTCTACCAACTTTTATAGAGTCTCGTAAACAAACAACTGTATCAGGAATGGCGTATGCACCAGTGTCTAAATACACCTTAATTGACTTTTTGCTCGTGTCGCCGCAATGCTTTTTACTTGCAAAAAGGCTTATTTGATAAACCCGTTCTTCAGAAAAAGTTTTGGTAACAATTTTGGCCGTGTCTTCTACCTGGCCACCTTCATGGTCAAAATCCCAACGGAATTTGTCAGCACCAATGCTCGTGTTTTCAAGCTTAACTTCTAGGCCATCGCAATGTGGATCGTACTTGTTTTTAAATGCTGCTTCAGGGTTCCAAACCCCCACAACCACACTATCGTAAAACGTACATTCTGGATAGACTTTCTCTGCATAATAAACCATTCTTTCTGTAGGAGTTATTGATGGTTGTTGCAGTGTATCGTCGCTCACCATGTTGGCTGGTTTCCATTTAAAATGAGCAAAACTCACCGTGTCTAACAAGCCCAAAACCAAGCTTTCACCCAGGCATAAATTGGTATCGGGCCCGGCAAAAAGACCAGTGTCTTGAATTACATTCAGGTCTATTTCATACTCATTTTCGCAGCCTTTGGGCGATGTTCCTGTTATCGTAATGGTGTATTTGCCGTTTTCTGGATAGGCAAAGGAAACCGAATCAAGTGATGTACTTGTGTCCTGATTGCTGTTTTCAACCCCAAAATCCCAAAGCAATTTTTCGCAGTTTTTGCTTCTGTTGTAAAGTTTCACATTCAAACCATCGCAAGGCGGCGTGTAGGCCAATTTTGAAAATGGATCTGGCTTGTCAACCTTTACTTCAACCGTATCTGAAAGACTGCATTCTGGGAAAGTTCTCGTAACAATAAAAACGGTGCTTTTCTCTGGTGAAACTTGAACGCGCGGAAAATTGGGGAATGAAACTTTATCGCTCGGCGTCCAGCTAAATTGTGCGCCAGAGTATTGGTTGGGCACCCCTAACCAAATGGTATCTCCAAAGCATATGTCTTTGTCAGGGCCAGCAAAAGATGTGGTATCAAGTACTACCGAAATGTTTTTCACTTCCTCGTCTTCGCACTCATTGTTGAGAGAAGTAGTGAGTTTAACCTGGTAGATACCCGGTTTTGGGAATTCAAATGTGGGGTTTTTCTTATTTGAGTTATCGCTCGGGTCGCCCGTGCCGAAATCCCATTCATATGACGTGCTAAACTCGCTTGTATTATTGAATTTTACAGCCAAATTTCCACAATATGGCAAAGGCTCATATCCAAAATCAGGTTTGGGTGGCCCAACTCTTATTTCAATATCATCTTCGGCAAAGCAATCTTCAAACTCTTTTCTAAGCCTATAAGACCTGGTAGAAGGTGGACTAGCAAATGGATTTGATATATTCGGATTGCTAAGAAATGTTGCAGGTGTCCATGAATATTTGGTACCTGGATATCCGCCAGCAACGCCAATTTGTACTGATTTACCAGGGCACATTAGCGTATCAGGCCCAGCATATAATTCTGTATCGTGCGGAATGCGTATTTCACGCTCGAAGGTGTCTTCGCAATTATTTGTTTTGGCTATTAATTGTATAGTATAAGTTCCAGCTTTTGGGTATGTGTATGATGGGTTTGAATTTGTACTAACATCTGAAGTAGTTGAAGGATCTCCGAAATTCCAACTAAAGCTACTGGCACCTTGGCTAAGGTTGCTAAAAGATACTTCCCTGTCACATCTTTGGTCGGGTGTGGTAAAAGCAGAAACTACATCAAATTGGCAGCGAATAACATTGAGTTGAAAATCTCTTATCGTTGTTCCAATTAATTGTCCATTTCTGTATTCTGAAACAGCAATACCCACCACATATCTGCCCGTTCTAGTAGGAATTAATTTTAATTGGCCCGAAACGGGGTTTATAGACAAGGTAGGGTTTCCAGTAACCATATAATTTAACCCGTAACCTGCTTGGGTATTGTAGTTTATTCTTCTCAAATTAGACAAATTGGGAACACCAGGTTTTGGGTTATTCTCATCGGCACCGTGAAAGGGTAATGCCAAGTGGTAGTATAATGAATCGCCATCTTTATCAGTTGCGGTGTGCTTAAAAGAAAGCGGTTGGCCTAAACATAAAAAGTTTGGCGGAAGCTTATCGAACACCGGGCTACTGTTGTTACCAACCACCGCCCGTTCGGGAATTGCAACAAATAAAGTAGAACCTTCATTATCGGCATCAATAAGATTTACTATTGACATGTTTCTACAACAACGTTGATACGCAATGGTGTAGCCACCTTTAATATCAGCTAAAGTTAACCTTACGGTATAAGTTCGTTTTATTACACATTCGCTTATTTCTTCTTTTAAACAGGCATAATTTAAGTTTCTAACTGACTGGACCTGATTATATTGAACTCGATATGAATTAAGCAACTGTAGGTCTCTAGATCTAAATACCGAAACATCTATAACAGTGTCCATTGCCAGCGCTTGTCCAGAACCGGTCTCACAATCGTAAAACATGTTTACGGTAATCTCATAAACATTGTTCCCGAAGTATTCATAAGTCATTTCGCCACCAACTATGTGCGTTGCCTTGGCCGAAAAGCTGCTAATAAGGCAGATAATGAAGATGGAAATATGGCGAAAGGTTGAACGCATTTTAGGGCAAGATAAAGAATGATAAAAAGATTGATGTTGCCTAAACGTTCAATTCAGTTTCTTTAAACGTTTGTATTTCATAACTGTTCGAATTCAGGCAGATACTGTGCTGCACTCGATAAATCTTGTTTCATTGCTGTGAGCAAGCTTTACGAGCAAAAATGCACTATCTAGCACCTCTGGTGCTTTCTCAGGCCATTCTATAAATATCAAGTCGTAGTTGTCTTCAAAATAGGCTTCGAGCCCAGCCGATTCTATTTCTCCGGGCTGTAAACGGTATAAATCGATATGGAGAATACGAGCCAATTTAGACTGGTAGGTATTCACCAAACTAAAGGTTGGGCTTTCCACATCATCTTCAACTCCTAAGATTTCACAAATGGATTTGATTAGTGTGGTTTTACCCGCTCCAACTTCACCCATAAATACCAATTGCCGCAAATTATTTCGAGCAGCTAGCACCTTATAGGCCATTTGGTTTATTTCAAAAAGGCTGTATTCGCTTGTAAAACCCACCCTATTTTGGATTTAAAATGGCAAACGGAATGAGCATTTCTTCTAAACTGGCACCACCGTGTTGAAATGTATTCTTGTAGAAATTAACGTAGTAGTTCTGGTTATTCGGATACACGAAATAATCTTCGGGGTAACTCATTACATAAACACTACTGAGATTTGATTTTGGCAAACCAGCTTCTTCTTCAGGTTTTCTAAACTCAATTACTTCCTTGTGATTGTAGTTTAAATTTCTACCCTGCTTATAGCGCAAATTGGTGGTGGTGTTTCTATCGCCAACTATTTTAACTGGTTTTTTTACACGTATTGAACCATGATCGGTTGTTACTACCAATTGAAAATCTTGTGTGGCGGCATTCTTCAGCAAGTCGAACAATGGCGAATGATCAAACCAACTAAGTGTAAGCGAGCGGTATGCGGCCTCGTCTTCGGCCAGTTCCTTTATAACTTCCATGTCAGTTCGGGCATGGCTCAGCATGTCTATAAAATTATAGACCACAACTGTTAAATCATTGGTTTTAAGCTGGTTCACAATACTATCAGCTAAATTCTTGCCCTGCTCCTGCTTAATAATTTTATGGTAACTGGCTTTTAAGTCAAGTCTCAGCCTTTTCAGTAAGTCATTCAAAAAGAATTCTTCGTGCTGATTTTTACCACCTTCATCATCGTCGTTCAACCATTTATCAGGAAATCTCTTCGAAATTTCATAGGGTGTTAAACCTGCAAAAAAGGCATTTCGGGCATATTGAGTAGCAGTAGGTAAAATGCCGGTATATAGTCCGTCTTCTTTTGTAGTGTAGAATTCGGCCAATCTGCTTTTAAGTACTTCCCATTGGTCAAAGCGCAAATTGTCGATAACGAGCAATAAAACAGGCTTTTCTTTTCTTCTAAGCAAAGGCGAGACCTTTCTCGCAAAGGCGTTGTGCGATAGAATTGGAGCATTATCAGGGTCCTTTATCCAACCAACATAATTTGATGCCACATGCTTTCCAAAATTTCGGTTGGCTTCGGCTTTTTGCTCAATTAAAATTTCTTGCATGCTGTTTTCTTGAGCTTTTTCTAATTCTAACTCCCAAAAAACCAGGTCCTTATAAAGTGCAAGCCACTCATCATGGCTCATTCGTTCGTTAACCCGCATGCTAAGGTCAACAAATCCTTGTCTGTACTTAGAAGTTACATTCTCGCTCACCAACCGTCCTGAATCAATAATCTTTTTAATTGAAAGCAGAATTTGATTGGGGTTTACTGGTTTAATCAAATAATCAGCAATTTGGCCGCCAATGGCTTCGTCCATCACATTCTCTTCTTCGCTTTTGGTAATCATTACTACCGGAATACGAGAATTAATTTTCTTGATTTTTTCAAGCGCTTCCAAACCTGTAATTCCTGGCATATTTTCATCTAAAAAAACAATGTCAAAATGTTCCTTACCTACAAGTTCTATGGCATCGTATCCACTGTTTACAGGTGTAATCCGGTAATTTTTTTGTTCAAGAAGAAGAATATGGGGTTTCAGAAGTTCAATTTCGTCGTCAGCCCAAAGAATGCTCACTCTCTGCATATAGATTTTGCTTTTTTAGCTTGGCCATTTAACCCGTAAACTTGCGCAATATTGTTTAAAGCCACTATGGGCAAAATTAAAATATTCAACGACCCTGTTTATGGACTCATTCATATTCCGAGCGAGTTTATATTCAAGGTGATTGAACACCCTTATTTTCAACGTCTAAGAAGAATAAAACAACTAGGCTTAACAGATTTGGTTTATCCAGGTGCCAATCACACCAGGTTTCACCACACAATAGGTGCCGTGCACTTAATGGGTTTGGCCTTAGATAATTTGAAATTGAAAGGGGTTGAAATCTCAGATAACGAATACGAAGCGGCTCAGTTAGCCATTCTGCTTCATGATATTGGCCACGGCCCATTTTCTCATGCTTTGGAGAATAAACTGGTTGAGCAAACTTCTCACGAAGAGATATCTCTGGCTTTTATGCAGTTCTTTAATGCGAAATATGAAGGCCGATTTGCCAAAGCCATTAGCATTTTTAAAGGAGATTATGAAAAGCCGTTTTTGTGTGAATTAGTATCGGGTCAACTCGATGTTGATAGGCTAGATTATCTACGTCGAGATAGCTTTTATACAGGTGTTTCTGAAGGGATAATAGGAGCTGACCGCATTATTAAAATGATGAATGTTAAAGATGGACACCTGGTAATTGAAGAAAAGGGTATTTATTCAATAGAGAAGTTCATTATTGCTCGCAACTTGATGTATTGGCAGGTTTACTTGCACAAAACGGTTTTATGCGCTGAGATTCTTCTTACAAAAATTATAGAACGCGCCAAAGAATTGGCAAGCAATAGCGCCATTCAAATTGCACACGGGTTAATGGGCAAACTACTTTCAAGCGGAAATCATGAATTTAAAAGTATAGAAGGGCTTGACCTTTTTGCCAGAATAGACGACATAGACACCTTGGCCGCCATTAAAGCATGGTGCTCTCACACTGACCCCATTCTTAGTGAATTATCGCAAATGCTAATTAACAGACAACTGCCAAAAGTTGAATTGCATAACCAACCAATTGAGCCGCTTTACATTCAAAAAATAGAAGATGCAGCAAAAGCGCAATTGGGTATTGACAATAAAGAATTGAGCTATTATATCTTTAAGGGAAGCATTAGTAATACCATGTATCATTCAACCCAACATGGTATTAAAATTTTGTATAAAGACGGAAGCTTGTTAGACTTTACCGAAGCTTGCAAACAGTACGATTTGAATGTGCTGAATCGGCAAGTGCAAAAGCACTACATTTGCTACCCAAAATCGCTAAGGCTCTAGTAAATGGTGTTTTCTGCCGCTGAAATCAGCGCGCTTTTGCAAGGTGAAATTGTTGGAAATCCTGAAACAAAAGTTCATACAATTGCCCCAATTGACAAGGCTACTAAAGGATCACTAAGTTTCCTTCATAATCCAAAGTATTTCAAATTTTTAGCAGCTACCAAGGCAAGTATTGTCTTGGTTCCAAAAAATATTGATTTACCCGAATCTCCTTCAACCTTTATAAAACTGAACGACGTTTACGGCGCGTTCTCGCGGCTACTAAGTGAAGTCAGCGAAATGCAAAACCATCATCCAAAGGGTATTGAAGAAGGTTCTTTTGTGCATGCATCAGCTCGGGTTGGCGAAAACTCTTATGTAGGTGCCTTTGCCTACGTAGGCGAAAATGCCAAAGTAGGCTCTGGAAGCAAAATTTACCCAGGCGTTTATTTGGGCAGAAACGTTGAAGTGGGCAACAATACCATTCTTTATCCCGGCGTAAAAGTGTACACTAATTGTAAAATTGGTAATGATGTAATTATTCACTCAGGCACTGTTATTGGCAGCGATGGTTTTGGGTTTGTACCACAGCCAGATGGCAGTTTTCAAAAAATGCCACAAATTGGTAATGTGGTTATTTACGATGATGTTGAAATAGGTGCAAACACCACAATCGACCGTGCTACATTCGAATCAACAATAATTAATAAAGGCGCCAAGCTCGACAATCTGATTCAAATTGCCCATAATGTAGAAATTGGCCATTCAACTGCAGTTGCCGCGCAGGCCGGAATTTCTGGCAGCACCAAAGTAGGCAAGTACTGTTTAGTTGGGGGGCAGGCTGGTATAGTTGGGCATATTGAAATTGCCGACCAATCAAAAATTGGCGCAAAAGCTGGAATTGGAAAAAGCATTAAACAACCCAATAAAGGCTGGAGCGGACGACCAGCTGTAGAGCACATAGAAAGCCTTAAAATGCAGGCCGCAAACAAACAGCTTCCTGATGCATTAAGACGATTAAGAGAACTTGAAAAAGAAATAGAAGTTTTAAAAAATAAGCTTAAGTAGTAAACTAGTATGAGCGAAAAGCAAACTACACTTAAAGGTAAAGCCGAAATATCTGGAGTAGGCTTACACACTGGGCAGAACGTTACAGTTTCAATTCTACCAGCGGCCGAAAACCACGGTTATAAATTTCAAAGAATAGACCTTGAAAACCAACCAATTATCCCCGCTGATTGCGATTTAGTAGTTGATGTTTCAAGAGGAACTACTTTAGAAAAAGATGGTGCCAGAGTGGCCACGGTTGAGCATTTACTTGCTGCACTTGCCGGCCTACAGATTGACAACGCCTTAATTCAACTAAATGGAATCGAAATTCCAATTCTTGACGGTAGCTCACAACCATGGATTGACGAACTAACTAAAGTTGGCAAAGAAGAACAGTTTGCAGAGCGCGAATATTTCGAAATTCCAAACAACATTTCTTACACTGAGCCTGAACGCAAAGTAGAAATGATTGCCATGCCGCTTGAAGATGCTTGCCGAATGACGGTGATGATTGATTACAACTCTCCTGTTCTTGGAAGCCAACACGCCTCAATTGCCATTGAAGATTTTGCGAGTGAAATTGCACAAAGCAGAACCTTTTGCTTTCTACATGAACTAGAGCAACTTGCCAAGGCCAACCTAATTAAAGGCGGCGATTTGCATAATGCCATAGTAATAGTTGACAAACCCGTTAGCGAAGATGAACTTGACAAGCTTTCAACTATTTTGAATAAACCCAAAGTAGCCGTAAGAGAAGAAGGCATACTTAATAATGTAGAACTTAGATACCACAACGAACCTGCCAGACATAAGCTACTTGACTTGGTTGGCGATTTGGCATTGGTAGGGGTTCCTTTAAAAGGCCATATAATGGCTGCTCGCCCTGGCCATGCTGCTAATGTGGCTTTCGCACAGAAGCTTAAGAGCATCTACAAAAAGATTAAAAAACAACCCAAAGCCCCAAAATACGACCCCAACGAGCCGCCAATCTTCACCAATGTCGACATTCAAAAAATGTTGCCTCACGCCGACCCATTTTTATTGGTTGACAAGGTGATTGAGCTTACCGATAAACACATTGTAGGGATAAAAAATGTGACAATAGACCAACCATTCTTTAAAGGACATTTTCCTGGAAACCCGGTATTACCTGGTGTTCTTCAAATAGAAACCATGGCTCAAACGGGTGGTGTTATGATTTTAAATCAAGTTGACGACCCTGAAAACTA
>JAGQWA010000116.1 GCA_020437725.1 Bacteroidota bacterium
CGTCGTCCTGCAGAAAATAGCCGTGTGAAAAGAGTATGCCCGGCACAGCCTAAAGATAGCAGTTCGGTGCGGGCGATGGTCAATCATCAGCCGCACGTCAGAGTTAGGTTAGTCAAATGACCTATTGTTTTGCTTGGCTAAGTTGAGAATAATTTCGTATTCTTCAGGTGTTAAGTCGTTGCTGAAATAGTAAATAGGATCAACTTTTCGGCCGTTTTTGAGCACTTCGTAATGAAGATGTGGACCTGTTGAGCTACCCGTGTTTCCGACCAATCCTATTAATTCGCCGCGTTTAATGGTTTGACCCCTGCGCACAGAAATTTTACTCATGTGTGCATAGATGGTTTTATAGCCATAGCCATGGTCAATTATTACATGTCTGCCAAATCCGCGTCCATATTTAGCTTTCTCAATTTTGCCATCACCAGTGGCATATATTTCAGTTCCAATTGGGGCGGTAAAATCTACCCCTTCGTGCATTTTCCAAATTTTTAGAATTGGGTGCATTCTATAACCAAATCCCGAAGAAAAACGGGTTAAATCTTGATTACTCAAAGGCATAATTGCAGGTTGATGACGAAGGAAATCTTCTTTTTGCGTTACCAAAGTGGCGAGATCGCCATATGATTTGCTCAGCACCACAATTTTGCGGTGCACAGCATCTGTGCGTTGGTTTAATTCTTTGAGAATTTCGCCTTTTGGTAAATTAGAAAGGTGTTTATATCGATCCACGCCACCAATTCCACCTTTCCAAACACTTTCAACTATTGGGGCTTCTTGATCGAAAAAAACAACATGAAAATCATTGTTCTTTTTGGCTAATTCATTTAATACTTTTTCGTGCTTGTCTGCTTTGTTTCTAAGTGCGGCAATTTGAATTTCTTGAAGGGTTACATTGCGTTCTAGTTCAAGTTCGTTTGGAGAAGGAAAAAAGTACCAAAGCCCAAGACCTATAAGCCCACCAAGAACCAATGAAATGTTGAAAAAGCCAAATATTCGCCATAGACGCTGCTGCCAGGTTAGCTTATGCTTTTCGAATGTTAAAGTTTCTGGATTGTATCTATATGTTTCTCTTGCCATTTTTTAACCGAACGCGCAAATGTAAAATTAAAGTAACCCGTTAATTTGTGGCTGTATTCACATTTACAATCTATATCAAATTTTAACTTAATGAAAGCTTTTGAGCAACTTACGCCACAACAATGGAATGATTGGGTAAACGAAAACAATGCTGTAAAATTAGATGTAAGAACAGCCGGCGAGTTTTCTGATTCATACATTAATGGCGCCACCAATATTGATATTAATTCAGCTGACTTTGCTCAAAAAGTTGCAGAACTTGATAGAAACGCGGCATATGGCGTTTATTGCCGATCGGGCATGAGAAGCACCAAGGCTATGAACATGATGCAAGAAATGGGTTTCACTTGCGTAAATAACCTTAGCGGTGGTATTATGGGCTGGGAGCACGCAAAATTTGAAGTTGAATACGGCGACGACTTCTAAACGTCTATTTCCACTTTATTGAGCAACCAATTGTAGGGTGTTGAATTTCAGGGCCTTGATTGGTTTTTAGTATTGAATTAATAGCTTCTTTCAATTCTTGTTTGGTAACCATTTCGGGTTGTTTCCAATTGTCATCAATTCGACCGTGGTAGGCCAGTTTTCTTTCAGAATTGAAAACGAAGATGTCTGGCGTGCAAACTGCATCAAATTGTTTGGCAATTTGCTGGCTTTCATCAATTAAATATGGAAATGTATAGCCCTTTTCCTGGTGTCGTTTTGCCAATGCTCCTGGGCTGTCTTCTGGATAATCCAAATAGTTATTTGAGCAAATGGCAAGAAATTGAACATTCTGCTCAAAGTGTTTGGCTAATTCGAGAATGCGGTCTTCAAGAGCAATTACGTATGGACAGTGGCCGCATAAGAACATTACAACCAGCACATGATAGTTATCGTAATCATTTGAAGAAACTTGGTTGCCAAAAACGGTAGGTAGCTTAAAATGAGTTAGTTGTGTACCAATAGTTGGATTGCTTTCAGTTAAAGCCATTTCTAAATTAAATATTGCTGCTGAAGATGTTTTAAGAACGATTCAGATGTTCGGAAAACAATGTCAAAAACCCTATCAAAACCCGACATGTCGCCATAATAGGGGTCAGGGACTTCTTTGTTTTCAGGAATTGGGTCAAACTCTCTAAAGAGCATTATTTGCGCTTTTCCTTCGCCGTTTTGCACATAGAACAAATCGCTTAGGTTGTGTTTGTCCATAGCAAAAATGTAATCGTACTCATAAAAGTCGCTTTTCTTCACTTGTCTGGCTCGCGAGTACAATTCCATTCCATTATATGCCAGTGTTTCAAGTGTTCTAGGATCAGCTCTTTCGCCAACATGGTAATTAGCCGTGCCAGCAGACTCAACATAAAGTCTGCCGGCGGCTATATAATCTTTTGCAAGGTGCGAGAATACCCCTTCGGCCATGGTTGACCTACAAATATTCCCTAAACAAACAAAGAGCACTTTCATTTAGGCAAACTGGCGGCTTACAATTAGTTCTTTGGTTCCGTGGCTATAGCTGTAGAATCCTTCTTTAGATTTTACACCCATTTTGCCCGCTTCTACCATATTTACTAGCAACGGACATGGTCTGTATTTAGGGTCTCCAAGTCCTTCATGAAGAACTCTTAGTATTGACAAGCAAACATCAAGACCAATAAAATCGGCTAATTGAAGTGGCCCCATTGGGTGAGCCATTCCTAATTTCATTACCGTGTCAATCTCCGCAACGCCCGCCACGCCTTCAAACAAGGTGTAAATGGCTTCGTTAATCATTGGCATTAAAATTCGGTTGGCCACAAAACCAGGATAGTCGTTGGCTTCAACAGGAATTTTCTTAATGGCTTTAGAAAGTTCGGTGATGGTATTACTTGTTTCGGTAGAAGTAGAATAGCCATTAATGATTTCAACTAGCTTCATAATGGGAACTGGGTTCATAAAATGCATTCCAATTACCTTATCTGGTCTGCTTGTTACGGCCGCAATTTTGGTAATTGAAATAGACGAAGTGTTTGAAGCCAAAATACAATTAGCAGGGGCTAGGCCATCTAATTCTTTAAAGATTGAAAGCTTAATATTCACATTTTCGCTGGCAGCTTCAACCACTAAATCTCGGTCGTTTACAGCGCCATCCATGCTTGTAAAAGTTGAAATATTGCTTAGAGCTGCTGATTTATCAGCTTCAGAAATAAGTTCTTTAGCAACTTGGCGGTCTAAGTTTTTGGTAATGGTTTGCAAGGCTCTGTCAAGCGATGCTTGCGAAATATCAATTAGGTTTACTTGATAACCATTCTGAGCAAAAACGTGGGCAATTCCGTTGCCCATAGTTCCAGAACCAATTACGGCTATTTTCATGCTTTCAATTATTTGGGGCAAATGTAATTACATGGCAATTGCAACTAAAGAATAATAGAACTTCCTAGCTTTATTTGTGGGAAATCGTTGTGCCGAATCATTGGAATTAACTCTGAGCCATTTGATATTCCTTCAGCTGATATGGTACCTATAATTTGGTTTCTTCCGCGTTGGATAATACCCAATGTTCCGACATTGATTTTGCGAATTATAAGTTCGTTATTGGGAATTCTTGCATAGCAATAAAATTCAACGGGAAAGTCTCTATTATCTAATTGAAAATCAAAGTTGTAAGGATTGTTTAGGTTAAATGATATTTCTAGAATTTCATTGCTTTTATGTGCTGAAATTGAATCTGATCTGAGCCTTTGCATGGGGAAATAAGTTGTTCCAATTCCACCATAAAAATCTTCATCATGGTGTAGGTCAATCTTAGTTAGCCCATTATATACTCTTTCAGTTACATAGTAAACCGGTTGGTTATATAACAAGGTATCATATTGCCAAATGTCGAATTGGTTATTTCTAAAATAATAATTGTTTTCTGAATGGGCCAGTTTACCCGTGTAGAAAGCATATTTGGCGGCTCTTCTGTAACTATTTAGGAAAACTACTGGTTTTTCATTTGCCTTTTTTTCAATGGTTTGTGCCCAAGTTTCGTTGTTTAAGAAGTCTCTTAAAACTGGTGGTGAAAACAGAATGGCTACTCGAGCAACAAATAGCAATGCAATTAAAACGACACACGAAACTTTTATTGCGTTTATAAATCTTGGTTTTATTTCAATAGCTAAAAGAACTGCCAGTAAAATGGAGCTTAGCGTAGCAAGCCCAGTCCAATGCGATTCGGCTCGGCCATTTAGGGTAGAAAGCAGAAATACCAGAACAAAACCCAAAATTTGGAACAGCAAAACCCTTTTCCATTTAGAAGAAAGACTGTTTTTAATATTGCCTAGAACTAGTACCAACGCTGGCAAGCTAAAAATAGCCGCTTGAGCCAAAAGGAATTCAACAGATTGCTCAATCTTAAAACCCTTTGCGCGCGATACTAAATGGTAAGTAAAACTTGGCCAATCATTATCGTATTGCCAATAAATATGCGGACTGAATAACGCAACAGAAATGCCAACCGCAATCCACATTTTTAGGTCAAGCATTAGCTTGGGTAATGCTAAAACGACCAGTAAAATCATAAGTGCGCCATGATACTTGCTGTACATTAGTCCTGCCATAACCGTGGCAATAGGCCACACCATTTTCCAGCTGAGGTGCTTTAAGTAGTGTAAAATGCAGAGCAGAAATAATGCACCGAAAAATAGCAAAGGCACATCAGGAGTGGTTATATAGCCATAGGCTTGAAGTATTGGTGTGCTTGCAATAAATAAGGCAAAAAGTAGATCAGCTTTTTTTAGTGTTTCAGCATCCTGATTTTCAAGTTGAAGAGCTACAATTCTCCGTAAAATGAGCATTGTACCTGCCATTAAAATGGTGGATACCAGTCTTAAGCCAAATTCATTTTTGAATAGGCTGTAACCGAGTTTGGTAACCAAGGCTACCGCAGGTGGATGATCAAAATAGCCCCAATCTAACCGCTGACCCCAAAGCCAATAATAGGCTTCATCATCCAAAAGTGGCGCAAGCGCGGCGTCTATTAAATTGAAAAGAAAAATGACTGAAATGGCAATGGTTGACCATTTAACAGGTAGTTCTGTTTTGCTTCCAATATTCATTAAAACAAGAAACCGGCGTTTAGAGAAATGGCTGCATTGCCAGTGCTACCAACTATAGTTTCAATTCCATTAAACTGCAATAAGCTAAACATAGAATTTGCCTTAAAACCCAGTCTTACACCCGATGTAAAATCGCCTGACTTGCTTAAACCTGCAAATGCCCCTGCCAATAAAACACCTTTGTTATAAGTGGCACCACCAATTATTGACGGATAGGCACTAAGTGTAGGTAAAGCTTCTAGTTGAACAAAAACAGAAAATTGCTCAGATGTTTTGGTTACATAATTCAATGAAATAAAGGGTGGAATGGTAGTTCGAGCACTACCAGAAACAGTATCTGGTGTAACCAAATTCTGCAAAGAATCTAAATGATTGCTCACAGAGTGGTCGTTGAAGTTTTCTAATTCGCTGAAAGGCAGATAAAACCCGTGCACTTCAGTATCCACTTTTCCTGAAACTTGCTCAAGGCCATTGCCCCAAAACAGGTAACCAAAGTTTTGGGCTGAAATTGAAAGAATTGAATTTTCTGTTGGTTGAAGGGTTAAACTGCCATTCAACCCAAATCCAAAACCGTTTAAGGCCGAAGTATTATTTAATGCTGTAAGCTCATATTTAACATCAATGAACTCACCGTACTCGTCAGTATAAATTTTGGCATTGTTTAAGGCCAAATTATTCAGTTTTGAGCCTTGATTAAGCGAAATGCCATATTGCCAAAAAGCTGGCTTCTCGAAAAGTGTAAATTCTTTAATTACGCCAATATCAAAGCTGTTAAAGCTTAACTGATTAATATAATTGTTGCCAAGGTTTACCGTATCACCAGCCGTTTTGACGTTGCCCAAATAGGCCATTTCTATTAATGAATTGGTTATTTCTGCTTGGCCAACATTGGTTCTTCGCAAACCCAAACTCCAGCCCCAATTTTTTGGTAAAAACTCAGCACTTTTTTGAATGAACGAAACTGAAACTGGTGCATGCCAAGCAACTGATTTTGATGCGTTTGGACCTAATTCGCTCGAATAATATTGGGCTAAACTAATGGGTTGGCCAAATAGATTTTTTAATGGTTGATTTACACCTAATTCAGGCGAAATAAAATCGGCATAACCATTTACCTTTAAAAGGTTGTTCTGGCCTCCAAAATAGGCACTTGATCCAATCATCCCGCCCTGAACGTCGGTAACCGATAATTGAGCATCTGAATTGGTAAACGACCAAATAAGAAGAAATAAAAGCGCGTATTTATTCAGACCCAATTGATATTTCATTTAAAAATTTACCAGTGAGTTGTACATCGAAGTAATAATCGTCGTAAATCACTTTATGGTCAGAATTATAAGTGTCGAATTGAACAATTATAATGGCCTTACGGGCATTTGCTAGCACGTTTTTAAATTGTTCAGTTGTTAAAGTAGAAGTAAAAACACTCTTTGAAGGCTTTACGATTTTATCGCCAAAACCATCGAATAAACCAGGAAGCGCCAGTTGATCTGGGTCGTTAAACAAAGTGTCAATAGGCTGCAGGTTTTGATCTAGCATCACAAATTTCACCTTGGCTTCCATAGGGTAGTAGTTGTACGAAATAAGGTTTAGTTCAACTCTTTTTATGGAATTTAAATCATCATAACCGCTAAAATTAAGACTAACGGTATCGGTCATGGTAAAGCCATCAGTTTTGATTGACAGGGGCAAAATCATGTCTAAATCAGCCGATATTTTGCTGTCGTGGTACATAAAGTCATCAAAAGTGGTATCGGTTCCTGGGTTGGTTTCTAAGTTCAGTGCGTATTCAATTGTCTTAGGTAGATTTTCAATAAAGGCGTCAACATTCGAGTTGTCTGGTGTAAAATCATATTGAATAATGGCAGGCTTTCCTTTGTTAACAGCGGCATCAACGGTTAGTCCTGTTTTAAATAAGTCGGCCGTAAGTTTTATTTGTGAACCGCGTTTGTTGGTAGAGCTAATGTTTTCGAAGCCTACAAGGGCATCCATGCCAATTTCATTTCTCACATTTAATCTAAAAATAGCGTCTTTTAAATCGAGCTGGCCATCTAAATTATCGAACGTGTTCAGCTTTATTTTTTCAGGGCCAATGGTATCTCTAAATTGACCAAAATAGCCCAAAGCGTATTCTGGAACTAGCTCTTCTAAACCCACATACACATAAATGCTATCGGTTTTGGAGATTTTTTTGAGCTCTCCAGTATATTGAATGCTAGCTTTCATTTTATAGTTCATGGCGTTTTCTTCTTGATAACCTTCTGAAGCTTTGCCACGTAAATTCACTTCAACGCCCGAAAGATCAACTACTTCGGTTGCTTTGTGCGGTATTCCATTTTTAGCAGGTGGAACAATAATTCTTCTTGAAACTGGTTCGCCATTCTGTGCCAAGCCGGGTGCTTGGTAGGTTACATAGATGGTTTCGTTTATGGTGCTAATTACTTCAAGATTTAATTTTCCTGAAAGAATGCGCATTTCTTTAATTCTAGGTCCACCAAAATCATATCGCCAGTTTAAATCAATATCTATTAGGTCTTGCGCAGGGAAAACCGCTTCGGCTTCAATGGCTTTAAGGTCTTTAACTGCCACATTAAGTTCAAGCGCATCGAATTTGTTAATCTTAACACTATCGGTTGTTGCTGCTGAGACCACTTTTAGCAATGTTCCATTCATTTGACCTTCAGCATAAACCCCATCCATTTTTGCGGTGTCAACCACGGTTTGGCCCGGCGGAATATCAAAGAAAATCATGTTTGCTACTTGGCTATTATCGCTTTTGTTGGTAAGCTCAAATTCTAAAGTATCTAGCTCAACCGGAAAACCATTTTTTATTTCAACTATCATGAAGCCCGATTCTAAAAGGGCCGAAGAGAAAAAGGTTTGTGCGTCAACATCGGCCTTGCCGGCATTGTTTAAAGTTAGTGACGGAAGTGGAACCCAGCGTCCATGCAGTAATTTGGCTGGTGCGTATGCTTCTTCAAGGGTTATTTTGGTTGAAAGCGCGTCGTCACTTAGGGTAATTGATTCTAATGAAACTACGTTGGTGTTTTTCGCGTCAGGGATGGCAAAAAAATCAAGTCCGCTAGCTTGGTAAAGAGACGAACTAAACACCAATTCTACCTGCCCACTATCATTAACGTTGTAATTGTTTTGTGAAACAATGTTTTGCAAATTGAGCTTGGTAGAAGCTATAGGCGCCAATATTTCAGGTGTCCAAGGTTCAATTTCAACATCACGTTGGCAGCTAAACACGAAGCACAGAGCTGTGAGTAAAAATGGATATGTTTTTTTAAAATGTGGCATTAATGGCTTCAAGTCTCAAAAATAAGGGCTTATATAGGGTCAATATCAATTAATAAATCTACAACTCGGTGTTCTGTTAAGCTTTTGAGATGAACGATCATGTTTTTTAAGTAAGCGCGCATGGTTTTTAAATCATTTGGGTGGTTCTCGGTTTTAATTACAATGTGCTTTATGTATTTGTTGCGCAAACGACCAATACTTGGGCTTTCGGGCCCTAAAACGCGATTGTTTCCAAAAACCTTACGTAATTCATTGGCCAAAAGTGAGCTGGTAAAAACTACTTTATCAATTTCTTTATGACGCAGAATTATTCTCACTAAACGGGTAAAAGGTGGATATCCAAATGCCATGCGCTGCTGCATTTCGGCTAAATAAAAGGTTTTGTATTCCTGGGTTTTTACTTGTTCAAAAATGTAATGTTGGGGTTGAAAAGTTTGAATAAGCACATGGCCTTGATGGTTTTTTCTTCCTGCACGCCCTGCCACTTGTACCATCATTTGAAAACTGCGTTCAAT
>JAGQWA010000117.1 GCA_020437725.1 Bacteroidota bacterium
TGTTTCGTATTGCCTATTCATTTAATTATGAATTAGTTAAAAATTTTTAAGGGTGCAAATGTAATCTTATCAACAATTATGGCAATGCTTTTACACTCTTTTTATTTTCTAAGGCTGTTTAGAGCTTTTGCTTCTATATTTCAGCCTTTAAGCAAGCTATTTATGGGCGATTTGAATGTAAAAACCATTGAAAACAATAAGGAACTCCAAGCATTTACTAAGCATCTTTTAACCGATGTAAAAGCACTTGAAAGAATGCTTGAAGATGGTTTGTTTGAAATTGACACCACCAGAATTGGAGCCGAACAAGAACTCTGTTTAGTTGATCAGAACCTTAAACCCATGTCAATTGCTTTAGAACTTATTGAAAAAGCAAAAAACCCCGATTTTGTTACTGAAATAGCAAAATTCAACCTCGAAATAAACTTTAAACCCTTGGTTTTTGAAGGCACATGCCTTAGCGAATTAGAAACTGATATTAGAAATAACCTCAACAATGCATCTGCCTTGGCGGCTGAGTTAAATGCTAAAACGGTGCTTGCAGGCATTTTACCTACCATCAGAAAATTTGATTTAAACGAAGACAACATTACTCCATTTGAGCGCTACAAAGCCTTGCTTGAAGCCGTTGGCAAACTGCGTGGAAATAACCACGACCTTAAAATTAACGGCACAGATGAGCTTAACATTAAGCTTGATAGTGCTTTTGTGGAAGGTTGCAACACTGGTTTCCAAGTGCACATGCAGATTAAGCCGGATGAGTTTGTAAACAAATACAATATCTCTCAGGCTGTGGCTGGCCCTACCCTTGCGCTCGCTGCAAACTCTCCGTTTTTATTCGGCAAAAGACTTTGGAAAGAAACCCGAGTAGCACTTTTTCAGCAATCTATTGATACCAGAACTACAAGCGACCACTTGAGAGAACGCAGCCCCAGGGTAACTTTTGGCAATAGCTGGCTTGAAGGAAGCATTCTCGATATTTATAGAGAAGACATTATGCGGTTTAGAATCTTGCTACACTCTTTGGTAGAAGAAGATTCGATTAAGGAACTTGACGAAGGCCGAATACCGAAACTAAAAGCGCTTACTGTTCATAATTCAACCGTTTATAGATGGAACCGCCCTTGCTACGGCATTGGCGATGGCAAACCACATTTGCGTATTGAAAACAGAATTCTACCCGCCGGACCAACTGTGATTGACGAAGTTGCGAATGCCGCACTTTGGTTAGGATTAATGAATGGAATGGAACTTCATTTCCCTGACATTACACAAGTAATGGACTTTGATGATGCCAAATCAAACTTTTTGGCTGGTGCTAGAAACGGCATGGACACCAAATTCAATTGGATAAATAAAAAGAAATACCCTGCCACCGAACTTATAAAAGAAGAACTGCTACCCATAGCTAAAGAAGGTTTAGAAAGAGCCCACATTAGCAAGCAAGACATTAACCGATACATGGATGTTTTGAGCGAAAGAAACGAAACTGTTAGAACCGGTGCTCAGTGGATGCTTCACTCCTATTCTAAACTAAGAGAAAAAGCTAGTAAGGAAGAAACGCTTACGGCAATAACTGCTGCCATGAGCCGAAACCAGCAACAAGGCGAACCTGTGCACAAATGGGATTTGGCCGATATTTCTGACATTGAAAATTGGACACCTGCTCAATTATTGGTTGAAGAATTTATGACCACCGACATTTATACTGTTCAACAGAACGACCCCATTGAACTGGCTAGCGAAATGATGGATTGGCGCCGTTTAAGAAATGTTCCAGTTGAAGACGATAATGGCAATATTGTAGGCCTTGTAACCCACAGGATTATGCTTAGGCAATACAAAAACAAAGGAAACGAAGATGCCTTAGTGAAAGATTTAATGATTCAAAACCCAACCACTATACATCCTGATGCTACCATTTGGCAAGCCATTGATTTAATAGACGAAAAAGGAATTAGCTGCTTGCCTGTTGTTAAAGAAAATAACCTAGTAGGCATTATTACCGACACCAATTTTATGCAAATTTCTAAAAGCCTGCTAAAACGCCTTTAGCAGTATTTTTTGAACTAGATTATAAAAAATTGCCACGCAATTATATTTGCACCAATGCGTTACACGCAGAAATACAGACTTAAATTTTTGAATAAAACCTTCCCCATATTACTTTTAGTGGGCTTCTTATATGCTTTTGGCACTTCTAAGAAAGAAGGAGAGCACCAAGAGATTTATAACAACCATTTGCTAACAGAAGGCGCTTATGAAAATGGCCAGAAGTCAGGCTTTTGGAAATTCTACTATGGCAACAAAAAGCTGCACATGGAAGGCGAGTTTCTAAACGACCGAAAACAAGGTTTATGGAAATTTTATAGCAAACGTGAAAAGCTTTTAAGTACCGCCGAATATGATAGCGGTGTATTAAGTGGAGCACTTACTTTCTATGATAAAAGCGATAAGATTAGCAATATTCTGTACTTTAACAATGGCGAAAAAACAGGTGCTTTTGATTGGTACAAAAACGGTATAAAAACGCATAGCATTGAGCCATTAAAAGGTGGTAGAAAAGTAACCAGCTTTTACCATGATGGTAAAATAAAGAGCATTTGCAATGAGTGGAATGGCAAGCAAAACGACACAGCTCGCATTTATTATAAAAATGGTATTGCTAAAGAAGAATTGGTTTTTTACCGCGATATGCTTCTTAATGTTCTGGTTTCTAACAACGCCAATGGAGAACGAATTACCCATGGAAATTTAACTGATGGCGAAGGGTTACTAATAAGGTATTTTGATAATGGTACCATTCGCTCAAAAGTTTTTTACAGCGAAGGCCTTAAAAACGGCATTGCCCAGTTTTACCATGAAAATGGTGAATTATCAGAAGCAGGGGTTTACAAATCTGGCCGAAAAAGCGGCATTTGGAAGTATTTCTCAGAAAATGGCGAGTTTAAAAAAGAACAAGCTTTTAGATCTCAAGAAGAAGACTTTGAGTTTGATAACGAGTTTAGCTTTTCTCCTGAAACTGAAGAAGAAAGCAGTTTCGAAGCTGAATTTCCATCTAATAACCGAACGGTAAACAAACTCATAAAAGAGAAATTAAACGGGGTTGACACGGCTCAAAACAAAGCAACGGCTTGGCTTTCTCTTAAGCTTGATGATTTGGGGTTTGTGTTGGCTAGCTCTATTATCTACCAACCCACTGAAGGAGAATCGTTCACCCTTCCCGTTCCGGCAGAAGAATTGCCAAGATGCATCCCTGCTTATAAAAACGGCATCAGCATCGCTTCAGAGTTGATTTATACGGTGAAGATGTAGGCTACCCCTTCACAACCGCATACCTTTCCAAAGCTCTTTCTCTACTTTCTTTTAAATCTACAATGGGTTTGGGGTAAGCAGCTGTATTCACTTCTGGCACCCATTTTTTAATGTATTTAAATTGCGGATCGAACTTCTGTGCTTGAGATATGGGATTGAAAATGCGGAAATAAGGTGCAGCATCGCAACCACTTCCGGCCGCCCATTGCCAACCACCGTTGTTAGAAGCCAAATCGAAATCAAGCAGTTTTTCTGCGAAATAGGCTTCGCCCCAGCGCCAGTCGATAAATAGGTTTTTCACTAAAAAACTGGCCACAATCATGCGCACACGGTTATGCATAAACCCCGTTTCATTCAACTCTCGCATACCTGCATCAACAATGGGAATGCCCGTTTGGCCATTGCACCATTTTTCGAATTGATCTGGGTTGTTAATCCACTCAATTCTATCATATTGTGGCTTAAAAGTATTGCCCACCACATGGGGAAAATGATGCAAAATCATGGCATAGAAATCGCGCCAAATTAGCTCGTTTAAAAACTTCTCATTGGCTTGTGCTTTTCTTACCAATTGGCGAATGGAAACAGTTCCAAACCGTAAATGCAAGCTCAATCGCGATGTTCCATTAATAGCAGGAAAATCTCTTCTATCACCGTAATGTTCAACTACTTCTTCATTCAATTCCTTTAAAGGAAACTTAACTTCTGAGCCCTCAAATCCCAATTCTTCAAGCCTAATTAAACTGGTTGTATTTTCAGGTTTGAAGAAATTGTGGAAGTGCTCTTTAGTGTTGTATTCAGGAATTCCTTCATCTGCCAGGCGCGCCTTCCATTTTTTGCTAAAAGGGGTAAAAACGGTGTAGGGAGTTCCATCTGGTTTTAGCACTTCGTTTCGTTCGTAAAAAACATGGTCTTTGTAGTTAAAACATTTTTTGCCTTGTGCTTTAAACCAATCGTAAACCGCTCTATCGCGTTGCTTAGCGTAGGGTTCAAAATCGTGGTTAAAATAGAGTTTGGTGATGTTTTGCTCAGTTGCCAGTTTTTGCCAAACAGTGAAAGGATCTCCATGAAAAACGAGCAAATCGCTACCCAAAGCATTTAATTCTTGCTTTAGTTCAGCAATGGTTTTATGAATGAACTGAACGCGTTTATCGGTTTTATCGCCAAGCTTTAAAAGAATATTTTCATCAAAAATGAAAACCGTAATTACTGGCAAGCCTGATTTTAAAGCGTGAAAAAGGCCGGCATTATCTTCTAGTCGCAAATCTCTTCTAAACCAAAAAGCGGCAACATTCTTACTCATTTACTTGTAACCGCAAATAGTGGTAATTGTTTGCTAAAGGTCTATTAAACAATCAAAATTATATGGCCCCTTAAATGTAAAGTGCTCTTTAACAAGTGGTTGATTACTATTTTCAGGTAATTTATTTGGTATGCCTATAATTCCGTTTACGGGCTCGCCGCGTTCTAGCATTTGGTGTTTGTCGTGGGGTCTAAAGGCCACCCAATGGTATTCAACTTGATCATAAATAAAAGGTGTGCAATTCAATTTATAGTATTTCTCCAAATTGTCAATTGGAAGTCTTTCTACAAGTTCGCCTTTAAAAAACAGAGAATTAAACTCAAGATTGGCCATATCGGCAGATCCTTTTCTAATTTTTTTATGCAAGTTTTTATGTCTAGGAATTCTCTTTGTAACATTAAAGAAGTACTTGTAAAGTGGCCTCCACTTACCGGCAAAAATGTCCATACTGCCTAAATACAATGCTATACTCATTACTAAGAAAATGAGCGCAGAAGTACTGGTTAAAATAAAATCGTCAACCGCATATTCAACCCCTTTTTGAATGGAAAGAAATACCACCTGCAGTATATAAAGAATGGTAAAACCCGCCACTATTCGAGCAATTATCCAATTGCTTTGTAGCAGTTTTCTACTGTCGTAAAATGACGAATTATTAATTCCATTGTTTACACAACCAGAAATAATGCCCATGCCAGCAATAAGAACAAAAAAGAAAAGCAGAATAAATGCAGAATTGCTACCCGAAATGGTAATAAAATAATCATACAGACCATGCACAATGGCGGCACAAGCTAGTCCAACAAGATAGTACCAAATTGCCCAGCCCTTTATGTATTTATGATATTTTAAAGCAAATGCATAGCCTACTAGCATTGCATCGGCCAGATGACCAACTGTGGCATAAGCGGCTCTTTGCATAAATATGGCTTCGTTATAACTTTTAAAATAAAGCGTGTTTTCTAAGAACGCAAAACCAAGAGCACCAAGCCCCGCATAAATTATATAATCAATAGGTTCATTAGTTACTCTTATTAGATAAACGGCAATTAATAACGGAATTGACTTTATTAACTCTTCAGTAAGACCTACATTAATTACCCAATAAGCTAAAGAATTTGTGTTACCTGTATAGAAAAACGGCAATTCGAACTGAATAAAATCCCGAAGCAAAAATGTAAGCGGAACCACCAAAATACCTGTTCCTAAGCAAAACAATATATGGCGAAGTTGTTCGCGTTGATATAAATCAACCGAAAGCAGATATACGATAAAAAGTGCTGTTATAAAGGCCGAAACAAGCACATTACTAATATTTAAGCCAACACTAGAACTTCTGTAAACAGAAAGAATGTACTCCCAAAAATGCCCTTTGTTCCACCAGTGCATTCTTACCATGCTGCCAGAATACCAGCGTTGCACGGTTTTGTGCTTTAAAACCTGATCAATTTCATGGCTATTGGTATCTAAAAGGCTAACAATACTGTCAACAGCGGCTTTAACCTTTCCTTTTATGACTATCTCTTGCCAGTAATTGGCAATTAAGGTATCTGGGTGGGCGTTTAAAAGCGAATTAATAGAAGCTAAATGAAAGTAATAACCTTCGCTAGCTTTATTTTTTGCCAACAACAATTGCTTTTTGGCTTCTTCAAAATTTCCAATTAAAGTCTCATAATAAGCTAAAACCGTAGCAGCATCAGTAGCAATTGCCTTATTTCCATTTTTAATCCACCTTTTTAGATACTGTTGATGCTGCGATTTATAATCTTTCCATCGGGCACCATGCCTAACCACCAAATTGGTAGTTGTTTTTGCTCTAAGCATTTCAATATCCATATTAAAAGCCTGCGTATCAACTTTTACAACCATGGCTTTTAACCTTAGCGAATCACTTCCAAAGCTTTCAAAATAATGAATGTCGTTTCTAACCGTATGGCTACTATTTTTTACAGTAGCCCAATACATTGCCCCTGCATTAATTAAAAAAACAACCACAATACAAGCTAGTATTAGGTAATAAGGTTTTTTATTATAGAATGAAGATTTTGATTTTTTGGCCCTATGATTTAAAACCACTAGCGCACCTGCCCAAAAAAGCAACACAACCGGATTAGTAAAAATAAACCAAAACATGTTATTGCCTTTATGTGGTTAATTTATTTGGTAATGGCCGCAACGAATCTAAGTATCTTTGCCATTACTCTAAATTAGGCAGGTTGAATCGTTTCAAATCGGAAACTACTTCAGAAGAAAAGGCAAAGAAAAAGTTCAGGCTCAAGGTTAATCTTAACGAGCAGAACCAAAAATTACTAGGAGTTGCTCTTCTTGGTAGTAGCATGTTCTTTTTACTGGCTTTTATCTCGTTCCTGTTTTCATTCAAATCAGATTTCAGTTTAGTAGAATCAATAACTGGCGAGGCCATTTTTACCATCAACCCTAAAGCTTATAGCAATTGGATGGGTTTGTTGGGCTCATGGTTTTCTTATAAATTTATTTACAGCTGGTTTGGCATAACGGCATTTGCCCTTCCCTTTTTGTTGTTTTTATGGGGCGTTAAATTCACTTTTAAAACCAGTTTACTCACCTTTTCAGACGTTTTTGAATTTCTAGTTTTTGGAATTTTGTGGCTTCCCGTTTTTACATCGGTATTGGCACAAGGTGCCTATGATTATATAGCCGGCGGCTTTGGAGTATATGCCAATTTATGGCTGAAAACCATGGTGGGTGCTCCTGGATTGGTAATAGTTTTGGCAGTTGCTTTAATTGGCTTTGTACTTGTAAAGTTTAATACAACCAAACTTTTTGCAGCTAAACAAGCTGGCGCAAGCACTAAACAATTCGAAGAACAAAACCAAGAAGAAGAGAAACTCACAGAAAAACCTAAGCAACCCAAACCCACCACTAAGCAAGAAAAAGCAACTGAAGAGCCAGAAAAAACCATTGAATTTGAAACCAGTTTTAAAGATTTTGAACCCGAAGAAGAATTTCTGGATGATGATGATACTGACAACAATGAATCTTCGCCAATTGAATTAACAAGCGCTGTTACCCAACCAAGCCCAATTAGACCGCTAGCTGATAGCTCAATGGAGGTTGAAGGTCTAGAAATTGAAAAAGCAGTTGACACCGACGAAAAGGTAACCACCATAACGCACAACGATACCGATTACGACCCCACGCTCGACCTTAGCCGATACAAATTCCCCACGCTCGAATTGCTAAAGGAATATGAAGTGCAACAGCAAACCATAGATGCCAGCGAACTTGAGCAACGAAAAGATTTAATTGTTAACACACTTGCCAATTATAAAATTGAAATAGATAAAATAAAGGCCACCATTGGGCCCACAGTTACACTCTTTGAAATTATTCCGGCTCCTGGGGTTAGAATTTCCAAAATCAAAAACCTTGAAGATGATATTGCACTATCTTTAAGCGCCTTGGGAATTAGAATAATTGCCCCAATTCCAGGAAAAGGCACTATCGGTATTGAAGTTCCAAATGCTAAACCTGAAATGGTTTCAATGCGCGATGTGGTTTCTTCATCAAAATTTCAAAATACCGATAAAGACTTGCCAATAGTTTTTGGCAGAACCATTTCAAATGAAATTTACGTAGCCGATTTGGCCAAAATGCCTCACTTATTAATGGCAGGTGCAACCGGGCAAGGTAAATCGGTAGGCTTAAACGTTATTATTACTTCTCTACTTTATAAAAAACACCCAAGCCAAGTAAAATTTGTTTTGGTAGACCCTAAAAAGGTTGAGCTTACGCTCTATAAACACATTGAACGCCATTTCCTAGCCAAATTACCCGACGAAGAAGAAGCCATTATTACCGACACCAGCAAGGTAATTGACACCCTTAACTCGCTTTGCGCAGAGATGGATCAGCGTTATGATTTATTGAAAGAAGCACAGGTAAGAAACATAAAAGAATACAACCAGAAGTTCTTAAAACGCAGACTGAACCCCGAAAATGGGCATAGGTTTTTACCATACATTGTACTGGTAATAGATGAGTTGGCCGACTTGATGATGACCGCTGGTAAGGAAGTGGAAACACCAATTGCCAGACTTGCACAATTGGCACGTGCCATTGGTATTCATTTAATTATTGCTACTCAGCGTCCGTCTGTAAATATTATAACCGGTATTATAAAGGCCAACTTCCCTACTCGTTTGGCTTTTAGAGTGACTAGTAAAGTGGACTCTAGAACCATTTTAGACAGCGGTGGTGCAGACCAATTAATTGGTCGCGGTGACATGCTTTACTCAGAAGGTGGAGAACCACA
>JAGQWA010000118.1 GCA_020437725.1 Bacteroidota bacterium
TGACGGGTGCTATTGATTCTCTAAATGTTTCGGTTGCGGCTGGGATTGTTTTTCATGCGGCTTATAAATAGTTCACAGTTTTCAGTTCACAGTTCACGGTAATGGTTGACACTTTCTTGCCCATGTCGTCACTCCGACGAAGGAAGGAATCTCCAACCTAAAAGTCTCTAGTTTCTTGTTTTCAGTTTCTAGTTGTTCTTATGAAGATTGAAGATGCCTAAATAGAGTTGACCACTTTTGAAGGTTTAACTATATTATACCTGTCATTGTCAAATTGAGTATAACGACAATTGGCTAATTGTCTAATTTGAATTCTTCTTTATTCCAAAAAATGTACTTGCGCACATTGGTGGTGTCAGCCATTTTTTTTGCCTGTTTGCGGGTAGGCGGGGTTTTGTGCCAATTGTAATATCGACTGTTTGAATCAGTTTCAATGAATTGATGCACTCGAAAGGCTATTGAATCTATGTTGTTTATGCGGTTGAAATCTCTATAGCAATGAACCCTGGCAAGCTCGTTGTTGTGCAAATCCATATATCGGTTTCTAGGCTCATTGGTTCTGGCAATATCGGCTTTTAGCTCCCAAGCCACCATGGCGCAATTTGAAACTGGTCGGTTGGCCATGTGCCTAAGCAAGGCACTTACTAGCAAATGTCTAAAAGCATCGCCTTTGGTACCATCTTGACTAGCATCTGGATAATACACTTCAGTTAGTGCAAGCGCCTTTTGTTTGGCTCTTACAATTTGAATTACGGCGTAAACACCGAACACGGCCCCAACGGCTCCAGCGGCAATTAAAATGGGGTTCTGTTGTTGTTTTTCAACTTGAACCAATTCGGCAATTTCAGCCAGTAAAACTTTGTCTGAAACATCTTGTTTTTGGAGCCATTCTATCGCATTTATCCATTTTACTTTTTGGCTCTTTTGAGAACTTAAAAGAAGCGGCAATGCGATAAACGCTAGAATAATAACCAGTTGTTTGGGCAAAGCTGAATGTTGTTTGGCTCAAAATTATTGGCTTATAAACTAACAATTAGCTTTTCGGTTACCGAACCTTTTGCATGGCGTGCCACAATGAAATAATTCCCGCTCGGAATTCCTGCTAAATCAGCTTTGAAATGCTTTAATCCTCCAGTATTGAATTGTCTTACCAGCTTTCCATTCATGTCGAGCAAAAGACAACTTTCCGTTTCAAAGCCAAGGTTGATGTTTACAAAACCAAAACTGGCAGGATTTGGAAACAACAAAATTTCAAGCGAATCGACAGGATGAATTTTATTGCTATTAAGTTGATGCACTTCACCCGTTTTGCCAATAACGGTTGCTTTGATTTTTTCAGGCATTATTTCAACCAACTGAAGTTTAGAAGAATCAACAATTTCAGAAGTGATAATTGTGTGGTTATTGGTTGGTAAATCCTTGTCGCCAAAACAATCGGCAACTGTGGCATATCGCTCTATAATTTCTTGAAGCAACTCATTGAATTTTCTTACATCATATTGGTCGGTTGTTGGCTCAATATGATCGTTGCCAATTCCGCTGTGGTTGGTAAGAAAAACATAGGTGCCGTTGGTGGCCAATGCCATGCTTCGCATTAAATATTCGGTGCTTTTGTCAACTCCACTTACCGCAATTGGGATGATTTTGATGCCCAGTTTTGCTGCTTTTTCAGTGGCTTTTTTAATTCTAGCCAATGAAGCTGAATCAGAATGTGGTGGCGCATCAGCTAATAGAAATAAGAGTTTAGTTCTGGCATTTTTGTTCCAAGCCAAACTGTTAATAGCCTGAGAAAGAGCCGAATCTAGTGCTTCAGGGAAATCGCCGCCGCCACCAGCTTCTTGCTCTGCAATAAACCTGTTTGTAACGGCAATGTTGTTTGAAAAAGGTGATTGACGGGTAACATAAGCATCTCCATTATCGCGGTAGAAAATGCTGCCAATATTGAGTTCAATATCACGCACACCTTCTTTCGCCTTTTTAATAATGTCTTCTAGTTCAGCTTGCAGATATCGAATTTCATCGCTCATAGAACCTGTTGCGTCAACTACAAAGGCAATATCAACTAAATTACTTTCGTTGCATTCAACTGGCAGTTCAACTAGGTTAATTCCGTTTTCATAAGCTACTAGATCTTCAACCCTAAAAACTTGTTCTTGGTAATGAATTTCTGCGCTTAACTGGTCAAGTATTTTAACGCTATTGGGCTCTAACAATGCAATCCAAAGTTCGGCCGAGCCAAGATTATCAGTTTGTGCTATCCACACATTATCACTTTTATGCTTGAGTATTACCTGTGCCCCAACCACAGGGCCACCCAAGCTGTTTTGTAATAGGAATGAAATTCTGTTTCGCGGTGTCATTTTCCAGGTTGAAGCATGCTTTTCCAGGCCTTCGTCATTAATGGTTTTCCATAAGTTCCACTTGTTGAAGTCGTTTATTTCGCCAGCGGTTAAGGCTCCTGCTTTAACGGTTTGTCCACTGCCAGATGCATCCATAATGGCGAAATCTGCCGTCATTGCCTTTTTAGCGGTTGTTAATTTGAATGCTTTCGACATGCTAGGAGCTAATGTTCCGCCCATAGCATCTTCTTTGTATCTTCTTTCTGAATGCTCTTCAATTGCTTCGTCGTATTCAACTATTTCTGCCATGCTTATTTCAACTGAAATGGTATCGCCAATTTTCACCTTTACTGCTGTTCTTTTTGAAGTTCGGCCTACAATATCTTTTGCTCTAATAGCAATTAAATGTTGCTCGGTTTCTATAATAGCCAAGCCTTTGTGGTTGGTTTTGTATTCTTCTAATAAAGTTTCTGAAGCCGTTTCATCTATATTATAGGTCAAAACGGTAGCATTTGCGTAAACTTCTTTGGTGTTGAAATCAACAACTTTAACCTTTACAAAACCGGTTTGTGAGAATAAATGGTTGCTGAGTAATAAGGCGAAAACAAGGCTGAAATACTTCATGGCAGTAAGCTTTTGTGATTTTCAGAAGCTTTGATGCAGTTTGCTCAGATATTTCACAAATTATCTTACCAGCGTAACGATTCCTTGATGTTGTTGGGTTTGCTTGTTTTGAGTGTAAGTAACTAAATAATAGTAGGAGCCGAGCGGAAGCGGTTCTCCTAACAATGTGCCATTCCAGCCTTCATCAATAGAATTGGTTTGGAAAACCTGCTGGCCATTTCTGGCAAAAATTCGCATTTCAAACTGGGTTATATTAGTGCCTTTGGCAATGAATTCAGGATTGAAAACATCACCATTCGGGGTAAATGCATTTGGCATAAAAAAGCCTTCTTGGCACGAATTGGTTAAACTAAATGTGTCAGTTACAGGGCAATATGGATCAATAACTGATAGCCAATATTTTCCTTCTTTTTCAAAATAGGAACTATTGGTGGTATCGCCATTAGACCAAAGTAATTTGGCATTATTGGGTACAGAAAGTGTAATGCCAGAATCAGCAAAGCAACTTTCTGCACTTAAAGGTGGCAAGGTTTCACCATTTAAAAAGGTTACGAATGAAGTATCATAAAATTGGCAATTCTTGTTTGAAACGATGGCGGTATAAATGCCCGTTTGAGTGACATTAATTGTATTGGTAGAGTCGCCTGTTGACCATATAACTTGCGAATTATTATCTCCGGCCGTTAGTTGAAACGGCTCGCTATTACAAACAAATGTGTCAAGAAAATTGAGTCTTGTGTCCCAAATATGTTTAATGTGAACTGTGTCAGGAATATCAGGACAAGAACCAAAATTTCTTGATCTAAACGTAATGGGGTAGGTAACAACGTCTTTTTCTAGGTCAATTTCATAAGGCTTTCCCGTATTTCCATATGGAACATACTGGCCAGTAAGATCGTGAATAGTCATGCTATTTGTAAAGCAAACTGTGTCTAAATGCGATAAAATAGGTTCAGGAATTTTTAGCAGACTTAGCTGCATGGGTATTTCGCAGCCTTTACTAATTACGGTGTATTGATAAAAATTTGCCGTGTCTAATGTAACCGACCTTACAGTGTCGTTACTGCCTGGCCAACGCATACCGCCCTGCCAATTATCGGGTAACTTAAATACAAAAGAATCGCCTGTGCACCAATAGGCATAGGTGCGTTGGTTTTGAATGAATTCCGTTCGTAGGCTATATGCTTCAACTGCTTTATGAGACCTACAATTGCCTAAAACTACAGATGCCAGATATTTGGTTGGGTTGAACGAAACATATAAATAGGGCCGCTTATCTCGGCTTATTACATTGGGGTTAAGAAAAGTGTCAGAATAAATTCTCCATTCATAATTGGCGTCAGGAATGTTGGTAATAATCTCAGGTTCAAAAGCATGTTCACACACTAATGAATCGTGTTTAACACTAATGTCTAGCTCTCCAATTATTACTTTCCTGCTGAAAGTATCTGTTCTTTTGGTTATTCGGTTTCTTACTGCCAGTTTAACCAAATAGGTATCGAGTTTGTTTACGGACTTGGTGTAGCGATGGCTCGGGTTTAGAATGGTATCAGATTTTCCATCACCAAAATCCCAGTAATAGTCTATTTCAGAACCAATGGTTGATAGATTTTGGAAAACAACTGGATCATTATCGCATCCACCAGAATAATTGAAGTTGGCAATAACCTTATTCAAATCAATTTGCCTGCATGCGCCAAAAGCCGAGTCGGTTTGTACTTGAATGGTAATGTCGTCTCTTAGTGTATTGAAGCTTAATGCTTGCACATAATAATCGCCATTTCTAATGCAATCAAGTGTTACTCCACTTCCAAAATTGGTGATAATTGGTCCTGGAGTTAAAGACCTACAGCTACCGTAGTGAATTCTAAAAGTGTAAATGTTAGAGTTGCTGTTTTGCCAAAGCTTGAGTTTGTTTCCACCATTGTTTTCAACCTTTAACTTAAACCATGATGATTTTAAATAATCGCTTGGATAAACATGCCATTTGGTTTCATCAGTTTCACCAGGACCTTCGCCCATTTTATGTGCAGCTACATAACCTTCTGCAACCGCATTTTTGGCACCATTGAGATTTAGATTGAAGGCATTTTCGCATGAATCGCCTTGTTTGGTAGCACGGTAGTCGTACTCAAAAGTAATTTGTTCGTTATAAGGTTTATAAAACGAATGCAGGCCATTGTTCTGCGTATTGTAAACCAACATGTAATAACGTGTAGTGTCAAAATCTAGCTTTTCAAAATAGAACTGCTGTGTGGTGCCGTCGCTCATTAACCTAACGGGTTCATAATAATTATCTCGGCGGTTAGAGTCTATTAATCCAGCCTTTTTTACTTCATCAAACGTTAGGTCGTGTCCACGACTAGCCTTAAAAAAGAAAGGACGAACGGCTAGGTAAGGTACTTTTATTCTACCTGGCCCGGCCACTCTAAAGGTGTGCCATGTGCTGGGAATATTAAAGGCGTGTAATGAGTCAAAACTTGTTCGGCATGAATGAATACCACTATAAGAAGCCTGGGTGCGATCTTTTGTAAACATTCCCGCATCTTGAGCATGAGTGGCATGGTCGTTTAAGGAATATCCAGTTCGGTTAAACTCAATACTTCCGCCAGAAGTATAAGGCGTGGCATCAATAATTACTGTGTATTCGCCCGGTTTTAAGTAGCATCTGGTATAACCTGAAAGGGCATATTCTTCGAGCACATTTTTAGGTTTAGGAACATTTACCGAGTCGGTTGAAATATTTCCGCTAAGCAGTTGAAAGAAACTAGTGGCATAAATGGTTAAAGAAACTGGCTCATCAGTTTTAAATACGTAATAAGAAAAGCCCGTAATTTTCTTACGGTAATCCATATAATTTACCCAATGTATGTTGTTTAAATTCTTAGGATTTCTAGTGCACGTTGTTTCTAATTTATACCAACATCGGTCTTGGAATTCAGGGTTTTTATAATCTAAATCAATAGGCGCCAAACCATTTACTTTAAAGGCATTTTTTGCTGCATTATAGTAATGCACACATTTAGGATTTGGCGGTGGCGGCGGTGGATTGGTAAAGTTATCGGCCAATACCAAAATATGGTTGGTTAACTGGTTGTCAACTGCATCGCAACGCTCTGGTGGCTTTCTGTAAAAAACAATTATATAGTTGCCTGGTGGTTGCTTTTTGGTTTGATGATAGTTATAAAGAAAATTTTGATAAGGAGTTTCAACCGGGCGCCACTTAGAATAATTGGCCAAGTTTTTATATTCATAAATTTTGGCTTGATATCCATAGTATCGTGTTACACTCTTTGGCTTAAAACTAAAATGAGCTGAGTCATTAATCTTGAATCGGGCAAAAGAGAAGAAACCGGTTAAAATGCTATCTGCAAATGGATAAGTGGTTTTATCTCCATTCACAAAGTCTTCAGAAATTGAAACATCAAGAATCCTGTTTTTAACATCTCTGCTGCCTAAATCTAAACTGCTAGTTGGTTTTGGAAACCTGACACTCCTGTCAATGTTTTTGTAAATAGGCGGATAAAAATTGAGATCGAAACCATGTGATTTTCCTACAAAGGCATTCCAAATTCTACCGTAATAGGTAGTATCGTGCAAATGTGTGGCGGTTAGCAATGTATATTCTCCAGGTGCCAAGCAGTCATTAAAACTATTGTTTTTAATTACAACAGGGTCTTGCAATTCGCAGGGATCATTCTTGGCAATTCCATTAAATAAAAACATGGTAGTGCCCTTTGTAGAAAAAACATTTGTTACCGATAAGTACATGTACCTATCTAAGGTGAACGTAACCCAAATACCAGCTTGTGCTTTTATAGGAACATAAATGTATTCTCTGTTTGTGTTCAATACTGGAACAGTATCGTATAAATGGTGATGAAGGTTTTGGCAGAGTTTCAGGGCATTGTAATTGTCACAATGCAGGTTTTTCTGCACACGTTGGTAGGATGATTCGTTTGACTTTACTTTTACGTTTAATGGTGCCAATGGAGACACGCCTATTGGCGGATCAGCCATTTCGTGGCGCACATAAACTGATGCAAAAGACTCAACCAAACCAATAAACTTTATGGTGTAGGTTGTTCCTTGTTTTAAGTCACCGCAATTAAAGGTTTCGTTATAACCGTGGCTTCCATCAAACCATGAATAAGTTCTGATGGCTTTCCATGATGAAGGTGGGCCGCTTAAGTTGCCTTCGTACACAACTATGCCTACATAGTTTCCACTAAGCGATAAATAGGTTTTTACCTGATTGGTTGGCGTTGTAAATCTTGCATAGCCAGATTTTGAAACATTGTCAATATGAAAAGGGTAAGCTTCAATTAAACTATCAATTGAAAAACAATTATTTAGTGTTTGAACCGAGCCTGTTTCAAGCAGAATGGGGTTTTTATTGCTGTTTCCTTCCACTTCGGTTTCTTTAAGGTTAAGATCAATCCAAATGGAATCTGTAACCTTATTTCTTGCACAAACCTGAATGTAATATTCCCCTGCCGGAATGCAAACATTGCTTAGTGCACCTTGTTGTGGTATTGATCGCAAATAGGGGTCTAGATTGGATGCATTAGGGTAAGAGCTTATTTTGCTGTAAACACTCATTCCAATATCAAGCGGCTGAATGAGCGTATCGTTTTGCCGAAGGGCAATTTCAACATTTCTGGCGGTTATGAGATTGAACTTAAACCAAACTGTTTTTTGGTGAAGCGCTACGCTAGAAATTACTTGGTCAAAAGGTTCATTAATTTCAAAATCAGCCTTGTTTAAAGAAACTTTGGTGCTGCTAAATTTTCCTATAGGAAATGGAATAGAATCGGGTAGAATGGAAATGGCATTTTTCCATAAATCATTTGCCGGTTGCGCAATGGTGCAAAGGGTGGCAAGGCTTAGGTAGGTGATGAGAAGAAGCCGTTTCACTTTTCTAACTTACGGAATGAATGGTGCAAAGGTTTGGTTGCAGCCAATATCTAATTGGTAATTAATTAGTTTTAAGAAGCTTACATAAGTGGTGAACTACTTAATTAAATGAATTGTGCCGGCATGTTTTTGGGTTTCGCCTTCAATTTCTACTTCAATTATGTATAGGTATTTACCCAAAGGCAGTGGTTGGCCATTTGAACTACCATCCCAACCATCTTCAAGGTTATTCGAGTAAAAAACCAGTTGCCCATTTCTGGCGAAAATGCGCATTTCAAAATTCTCAATTTTGGTTCCTTTTGCGATGAATTCAGGGTTGAAGGCATCTCCATTTGGAGTAAATGCATTGGGAATGAAAAGCTGATTGCTACAATCAACTTCAAGCCTAAAAGTATCTATAGCAGGGCAGAAGGGGTCTTTTATCTTAAGCCAAAAATCTACGCCGGCTTCAAATTTGGCAAGCTGCGTAGTATCTCCGTTAGACCATTCAATTGGCCAACTTGATATAGCTTGTAAGCTAATTGCTGAATCTTCAGGGCAAAAAGTAGTGTCTAAAGGTTTTATGCGCGGCGCGTTGTAAAAGGTAACATAAGCCGTATCGTAAAATACGCAATTGGCCTTTCTTATAAATGCCGTATAAATTCCTGAATAATTTACAGTAATTGTTTGTGCTGTATCTCCTGTTGACCAAATAACTTGCGATGAATCGTCGCCAGTGGTTAAAGTTATGGGGTTGTTGGTGCAGGTTATGGTGTCTATTTTAGATACTTGAGCATGAGTAATTTGGGTTAATGTAATGGTATCTAATATGTCAGAACAGGTGTAAAATTCACGAGACTTCCAAACAAATGGATAAACCAGCTTATTAGGAATTGGTTTTAAAACGTTGTTTGAAATATTATCGCCAAAAGCACTGTAAAAGCCACTTTTTAGGTGGATTGAATTATGGGTGCAAAAGGAGGAGTAAGACGGCTTATATGGTTCTTGAA
>JAGQWA010000119.1 GCA_020437725.1 Bacteroidota bacterium
TTGCGTCCACTTTTCCCAGATGATTACCATGCTGAAACCCAGGTAATTATTCAGCTCATCTCTATGGATGCTGAAGTTTCTCCTGATGCATTGGCAGGTTTTGCCGCTTCAGCAGCAATCACCGTTTCAGATATTCCATTTGGTGGACCAATTTCTGAAGTTCGCGTAGCTAGAATTGATGGTGAATTCCATATAAACCCTTCTGTTACCGACATGGAAAGAGCTGACATTGACCTTATTGTTAGTGGTACAATGGACACTCTTAATATGGTAGAAGGTGAAATGAGCGAAGTAAGCGAAGCCGAAATGGTAGAAGCCATTGGTATTGCTCACGAAGCCATTAAAAAACAATGTCAATTTCAACTTGATCTTCAAGATGAAGTAGGAAGCAACCAAAAACGCGAGTATAGCCACGAATTAAACGACGAAGAACTGGCCAAAAAAATTATGGACAAGTTCTACCAACCTGTTTACGACATTGCTGCGCAAGCATCTGACAAACAAGAGCGTACCGATAAATTCAATGCGCTTATTGATGAATATATTGAAAGCCTTGGCGAAGAACCAGAAGAAGATCTGTCTCTAGTGAAACGCTATTTTGCCAAAACCAAAAAGAAAGCAGTTAGAGACATGGTGCTCGACACCAAAAAACGTCTTGACGGTAGAGCATATGACGAAGTGAGACCCATTTGGGTAGAAACTGATTACTTAAAATCAGTACACGGTTCATCTATATTTACTCGCGGCGAAACCCAAGCTTTGGCGGCGGTAACATTAGGTACCAAGCTAGACGAGCAAATTATTGACGGTGTAATGATTAAAGGCTTTAACAAGTTCTTATTGCACTACAACTTCCCTCCTTTTTCAACCGGTGAAGCACGCTTTTTAAGAGGTGCAAGCCGTAGAGAAATTGGCCATGGTAATTTGGCAATGAGAGCTTTAAAAAAGGTGCTTCCTTCTTTCGAAGAATGTCCTTACACCATTAGAGTAACTTCTGATGTACTGGAGTCAAACGGTTCATCTTCAATGGCAACTGTGTGTTCAGGCTCAATGGCGTTGATGGATGCTGGTGTGCCAATTAGCGGTGGCGTTTCTGGTATTGCAATGGGTATGATTTCAGATTCGGCAACGGGTAGATATGCCGTTTTATCTGACATTTTAGGCGATGAAGATCACTTAGGTGATATGGACTTTAAAGTTACCGGAACAGCAAAAGGTATTACGGCTTGCCAAATGGATATTAAAGTTGATGGCCTTTCTTTTGAAGTGTTAGAAGAAGCCCTTAACCAAGCAAAACGCGGTAGAGAGCATATTCTTGGTATTATGAACGAAACCATTTCTGAGCCGAGAGAAGACTACAAAGACATGGTGCCTAGAATGGAGCGTTTCAACATTAAGAAAGACTTTATTGGCGCTGTTATTGGAACGGGCGGAAAGGTTATTCAAGAAATTCAGAAAGTTACTGGAGCTACCATTTCTATTGAAGAAGATGGTGATTTTGGTGTGGTTGAAGTAGCAAGTGCAGATAAAAATGCCTTGCAACAAGCCATAGATTGGATTAAGGGCATTGTTGCTGAACCAGAAGTTGGTGAAGCATACACTGCAAAGGTTGAAGAAATTCTTGCCTTTGGTGCAGTAGTGAACTTCCTTCCAGGAAAATCAGGCTTATTGCATATTTCTGAGATAGCCTGGGAAAAAACCGAAAACGTTGAAGACGTTATGAAGGTTGGTGATGAAGTAGAAGTACAAATTATTGAAGCCGATAACCGAGGTGGCAAATACAAACTTTCAAGAAAAAGATTATTAGAAAAACCAGAAGGTTATGTTGAGCGTCCACCTCGCGAAAGAAGTGATCGAAGAGACGATCGCCGTGGTGGTGGTAGTGGCGGCGGCCGTAGAGACGACCGCAGACGTGATGACCGACGTGATGACCGACGTGGTGGTGGCGACAGACGCGATAATCGCGATAGAGATAGAAGAAGAGATTAAGATTTAATCCCTTTCTGATAACCTTAAAAGGATGTTGAAACCTTTGGTTGACAAAAACCAAGGTTTTAGCATCCTTTTTTATTGGTCTTTAAGTAGTTCAATCAACTAATCCAATACTTATTCACAACCTAGGTTTGGGGTTGAATATTGGCCCATATTTGCGGCATTAAACCCTTGCAAATGGCATTGTTAGCACCTTCTATTTTATCAGCAGATTTTGGAAATCTGACTCGCGATTTTGAAATGATTAATAATAGTCAGGCCGATTGGTTTCATTTTGATGTAATGGATGGCGTTTTTGTGCCCAACATCTCTTTTGGCTTTCCCATTCTTGATGCCTTAAAGAAAGTGGCCACCAAGCCCATTGATGTGCATTTAATGGTGCATAATCCAGATCCATATATTGAAACCTTTGCTAAAAAGGGTGCCGAAATTATAACCGTTCATTACGAAACTTGCAAGCATCTACACAGAACCATTCAGCTTATAAAATCAACTGGTGCAAAGGCCGGTGTGGTTTTAAACCCGCATACACCAGTTAGTGTTCTGCAAAACATTCTGAATGATTTAGACATGGTACTCATCATGTCAGTTAATCCGGGTTTTGGGGGCCAAAAATTCATTCCAGCAGCAATTGATAAGGTAAGAGAACTAAGAGCTCTTGCCGCAGCTGATTTATTAATTGAAGTAGATGGCGGGGTAAACCTTGATAATTGCCAAACTTTAATTAACGCTGGTGCCAATGTGCTTGTGGCCGGAAGTGCCGTTTTTAATACGCCAAATCCAACCGAAACCATTGCGGCTTTTAAAGCTAAAATGGGCTAGGCGGCATTCTCTTCGCTTACGGTAGCGGAACTACTAACTACTTTTTTTGGAAGCGTAAATGAAAACACAGTTCCTTGCCCTAAACTACTGCGTGCGGTAATTTGCTGATCATGTGCATCTAGAAAATGCTTCACAATAGAAAGACCAAGGCCAGTGCTTATTCCCTGCCGCCTACTGCGGCTTTTATCTGCACGGTAAAATCGTTCAAATATTCTAGGTAAATCTTTTTTATCTATCCCAATTCCATTATCTGCCACATCAATTTGAACGGCATTTTTCCCATCAAAAATGCTAATAGTGGTAACACCACCATCTTTTCCATACTTTATAGAGTTGCTTATTAGGTTGTTAAAAACCTGCTTAATTTTTTGAGCATCGGCATAAACCTTGGCATCAAGAGCACCACGTAGTATCATTTTTATGCCGCGATCTTGGGCCGCCATTTCAAGATTTTCTACCGATTCTGATAGTACACTATAAATGGTGAATTCGGTTAAGTTTACTTCTAATTTGTTGTTTTCAACTCTAGAAATAGTTGAGAGATCTTCTAACATGTCTGTTAACACATCAATATTTCGCGATGCGTTAGATAAAAACCGAGCTCTCAACTTTTCGTCTTCATGCGCCCCATTAAGCAGGGTTTCTATAAATCCCTGAACAGCAAATGCAGGCGTTCTTAATTCGTGTGCCACATTGCCAAGAAATTCTTTTCTATACTTTTCAATTTCTTTTAAGTGGTCTATCTCTTTTGCTTTTTCTCTATTTAAGGCTTCTAGCTCTCTACTAATGGTATCTATTCCAAAAGCTGAATCTGGCAGTAGAACTTTAGATTTATTGGCACGAAGCGATTGCATTCTGTCCCAAATAATTTCAAGTTTCTTAAAAACCAAAACATATAAAAGAAACCTGTATGCCAAGAAAACAAACAAGTAAGTTACTACGCCAATTATAAAGATAACTGTGGCATTTAGCTTTAGCACAACCATCACAATCAGCACTACCAAGGTGGTTAGCGACGCAAAAAGCAGCGATATCTGATTGTTGGTTTTAAACATTATTCATTAGACGATAAACTGAATTTATAGCCTACACCTTTTACTGTTTTAATGATTTCTGAGTAAATTTTTTCTCTAATTTTTCGAATATGAACATCTATGGTTCTGTCGCCCACATACACATCATTACCCCAGATATTATCTAAAATATCATTTCTAGAAAATACCTTTCCCGGATTACCAGCTAATAAGTATAGCAATTCAAATTCTTTTCTTGCAAAATGAATTTTTTCGTCTTTGTAGGTTACTTCAAACGATTTGCGATCAATTTTTAAGTCAGGAAAATTTAACTCGTCTTCAGAAGTATCGCGCTGTTTTCTTTTTATAACGGTGTTAATTCTGCTAATTAATGCGCCTGGCTTTATTGGTTTGGTAATATAGTCGTCGGCTCCGGCTGAAAAGCCAGCTATTTCACTGTATTCTTCTATTCTGGCTGTTAGAAAAATAACATAGGCTTGGCTTAGTTTAGGAATTTTTCTAATTTCTTGACATGCTTGAATTCCGTCCATTTCGGGCATCATTACATCAAGAAGAACTATTTCTGGCACTTCTTTTTTAGCTATTTCAAGTGCACTGCGGCCGTTTCTTGCTTTAAAAACTTTAAAACCTTCTTTGGTGAGATTATAGTCGAGAATTTCTAATATGTCTTCTTCGTCGTCAACTATTAAAACTTTTACGTTATTGCTCATTTCTAAATATTAAGGGTTGACCAATGGTGTTTAACACGCTGCAAAATTCACTTAACACAACGAGCCATAGCCTGCCACACCGTTAAATTATTGTTACCAAAATATTCCGAAAAATTAAAGCATTGTGCGGTTACTCACTCAACAAAACAAGAAAAATTAGCCAAGTTGCTTAGCCAAAGCTATTTACTATCCTAATCATATCTTGGTAATCTTGCACAAATTCAATGTTGTTCCACACATTTTTAACTCCAGATTCTTCAATTCTAGAGCCGGCTACCAAAATGGTTTTGTTAGGAAATTTAAAATGCATTTGCTCTAAAAATGGCTTTACATCTTCTATACCTGTTTGGTAAGTGAGCACGGTAAAAAAAGCATCGGGGTTATAGATTTCGTTTATAACATCTAAATCGCTAATGGGCACGGTTTGCCCTAAATAAACGGTTCTATGCCCCTTAGATCTTACTATAAAATTGGCAAATAGCAAACCTACCTCGTGTAATTCGCCTTCGGGTAAGAACATAACAAAACGCTTAGCATTGGCTTTATAGGAGGTAATTTGAGCATCGGCTGCTACAATGAGCTTATGCCTAATTAAATTAGAAATGAAATGCTCTTGAGCAGGCACAATGGTGTTTGTTTGCCACAAAATGCCTATTCGCTCTAAAAAAGGATATATAACTTCTATTAATGCTTTTTCGAAACCTAGTTTAATAACCACATTAGATAACACTTTCTCGAATTTATCTTCGTCGAGTTCTAACATGGTTAAAGTTAGAGAATTAAGAAGACTATCGTTTTGATCTGCACTTTCTGCAACATCTAATACGTGCTGGCTAATTTCTTCTTGGCTTAGTGCAGCAATTTTTGAGATACGCATGCCATTGGCGTTTAGCAATGCGATATTTAAGATCATTTTAAGATCATTTTCATCATAAGTTCTAATATTTGTTTCGGTTCTATCAGGAACCAAAACTCCATATCGCTGCTCCCAAATGCGCAAAGTATGAGCTTTTATACCAGTTAGTTTTTCAAGTTCTTTTATTGAAAAACTATCCTTCTTTTTATTTTTTTTAGGTGCCATTTTCTACAACAGCTTTTTCAATTTTAATTACTTGGTAAGGTGAACCACAATGAAGAATGCAATTTGACTTAATAACACAGGTATAACCATTTGGTTTTGAGAATGTTTAATAAATCTGTGAAATAAGATTTGAAACAAGAATCCGAACACATACCATGCAAGATAATTCTGCAAAGGAATCTCAGTTTGTGCCCATATCCACATATTGAAATGAATGGCAATGGGTTCTAACAAAAAATCATATGCAACCATTAAAGATGCACCCACAGCTGATTTTAACCATATGCCTTGTTTCAATCTGCTGCTAATATCAGCTGCCATGTAAGTAAGCATAAGCCAGTTAATAGCCATCATAATTGGCACACCAAATACTTTAGGCCCAAGATTATCGCCATATAAATATTCGCCAAATAGCACACCAGTTGCAACACCTGCCACTTCAATTAACCAACCACCAAAAGCAACCATTAAAACCCAGAGTATAAAATCACGGCTAAAATGCCTATGAAATAAACCTAATATAATGGTGCAAAAAAGAATATTAAGCGGTGTGGCGGCTTTTATAATTGCATTCCATTCGGGTAATAAAAATCCTATAATGCCTACAGCATATATAATAGAAACTAGCAAAAGCGCCCAGCCAAATGAAATTGTTCTACCTGATTTAAACATCCAATTGCTAAACTACAATGGTTGCAAAAGGTTTTTGATTTTTTAAACTCTAAGAATTATAAGTGCTGTTTTAGTACACTCATTCTTATTGCCCGATTTTTAAAAAGTGAAAACACTCAAATAAAAATTCAAGATTATGAATGCCTTTTGGTCTAGATTCATCTTCTAAATGATTATTCTTTCTACTGAAATTAAATCAGCTTCTCAAACCCAATATCCATAAAATATCCTGCGTCGTCTTCAACTTTACCAAGTGTTAAAATCGGCAGATTTGAAACCAGTGTTTTTACAATATCCTGGTTGTATTTCTGAGAGATTTCTGTTTGAATAAGCTCTTGCTTTTCAAAATAAATTTCATGTTTAACTGAACATAGTGATACCATCTGATTTTCAGTGCTTTGCAAATAACTTTCTGCTCTATTTTTTTCTTCATTAAATAGAGCAATATGCCTAAATTTTGAAAGAGCAAAATTAGCGTTCATTTCATGGTTTATTCTCGCCAAAAGATTCAGATTAAACTGAGCGGTAATACCAGTGGAATCATTGTATGCCGGAAGTATTAATTCAGCCGACTTGGACTTATCTAAGCCTAACAGCAACTTATCGCCAGCGCGCATAATTTGTGTAATGCCAGCCAACAGATTTCTAGCGGCATAAAAAACATAGTTCCCCAAATTAGAGCCAAGAAAGAAAAACCATCTAGTTGAATTGCTTGCTTCTAGATTAAAATTCGCATAATCGGCCAAAATGGGCTTTATTGTTATTTCAACTCCGTTTTTCTTCAAATTTTCCTTTAGGCTATCTATTGCCTTCTGCGATATATCAACGGGTCGGTAAATCAAATTCACTCCACTTTTCTCAAGATAGTTGAGCAGATGTAGCGTTTTTGATCCATCACCAGCGCCCAGCTCTATTATTTCTAAAGGCTTTGATGAATCAGGCTTTAAAATATTTGCTAAATCAGCCGATTTGTCTCTAAAAATGGATAGTTCTGCTCTGGTTAGGTAATACTCTGGCAATTGCATTATTTGCTGAAAAAGCGCCGAACCAACATCATCATAAAAATACTTAGATGGCAACTGCTTCGGCGTTCTGCTTAATCCAGCAAGAACATCTTGGGCAAATTCGCTCAATTCTACTTCGCCAGTCTTATTCCGTTGAATTGCCATCTTAATGTTGGTTGAAAGAAGTTTCTGTAAGTTTTTCTTGAATGCCCATTTGGCGTTGCAATTGATGAGCCGCGCAAAACCATTTGGTTGCTCATAAACTTTCCGTTGTATTCGCCAACTGCATTTGGGCTGATTTCAAATCCTGGATAAGGCAAATAAGCGGAGTTTGTCCACTCCCATCTTTTTCCCCAGTTAATTTTTGATGCTGCCGCTTCCCATTCAAATTCAGTTGGCAACCTGCACCCTTTCCATGCTGCAAATGCATTTGCTTCGTAATAAGAAATATGAGTTAAAATGGCTTTTGGCTCTATGGGTTTCATTCCTGCCAATGTGTAAGAATGCCAATTGCCATCTATTTTTTCCCAATATAATGGCCATTCAATTGAGTTTTCATTTATCCATGTCCAGCCATCATCAAGCCAAAATTTAAAGTCCTTGTAGCCACCATCTTCTATAAAGGCCAGGTATTCTTCATTTGCAACAAGTTGTTTGGAAATTTTGAATGATGGAAGAAAAACTTGGTGCTGGCCCAATTCGTTGTCAAAACAAAACCCATTTCCCGAATGACCAATGGTATGCATGCCTTCTTCAATGTCAATCCACTCATTGCTTGTGCTAGGTTGAATCACATTAATTCCAATTCCGTTAATAGAATAAATCGGGTTTAATGGATTAATTGAAAAGGCAAATTTTATATCTGTAAGCAACAATTCCTGATGCTGTTGTTCATGGTTTAAACCAAGCTCTGCGAGTTCTTTTTGCTCATTGGTCGGCGAACTATTAAATAGCTTAAGCATGTGTTCGTCAACAAAGGTTCTGTACTGAAGCACTTCTTCTAAACTTGGCCTAGAAATGTTGCCCCGTTGTGCTCTATTAAAGGGTTTTCCTACGGTTTGGTAATAGCTGTTAAATAGCTTCACAAAAAGTGAATTAAACTCCTTGTAGCCTTTTAGACCAGGTTTTAAAAGCATTTCTTCAAAAAACCACGTTGTATGTGCAAGATGCCATTTGGCTGGACTCACAAATGTTTCAGGTTGAAGATTATGATCTTCCGAAGACAATGGTTTGGTGAGCTTTAAACTGTAGTTTCTTACTGATTTATAATGGTCAACCAAGTCGTTTATGTTCATTTTGCCATTCAATTAGAAGCCTATCAAATGTCTCACAAATCATATCACTTTAGCGCGGCAAAAGGTTCAAACTTTTGACAAATTGGTTCAAAAGAAAAATGAACTGCATTAAACCTACCTATTCTTAGGCCAAATAAATTACCCATTCATTGAATGTTTTAATTTTCCATTGAAAATTAAAT
>JAGQWA010000011.1 GCA_020437725.1 Bacteroidota bacterium
CGGCACTATTTCTGACGAGCAAAACAAACCCGTAATTGGAGCAAGTGTTTATTTAAAAGGAAGCTCATTTGGTGTAGTAACCAACTACAAAGGCCAGTATATAATGAATTTGCCGCTAGGCAACCAGCAATTGGTAATAAGATCCATTGGTTTTGTTACTGATACGGTTTCAATTACCATTCAAAAAGGCAGCAACACCCTAGATGCTACCTTAAAGGCCGATGTGCAACAACTCTCGGGCATTACCATAAGCCAAGATGATAGAGAACTGGCCAATTCTATTATGCGTCAGGTTCTTGAAAACAGAAAGAAGTATATAAACCCTTTCGAGACTTTTAAATGCACCACCTATATAAAAGCAGCGCTAGAAAAAGAAACAACTGAAACCATTAAAGACTCAGTTACTAAAGAAAAAACAAAGGAAATTACCAAAGAACAAATGAACCTTATTGAGAGCTTGAGCGAAACCTATTACAGTGCTCCCAATGAATTTAAGGACGTAAAAATTGCCCATTTGGATCATACTGATAAACCAAAGTCGTTTAACATTGATGCAACGGTATCGGCATATGGCTTCTATACTGGCGAGTACTCCGCGTATCAAGAACGTGGGTATTATGAGTCTAGCCCCTGGCTGTTTTACATAAACACAGCCGATGCCAATTTCAACTTTTATGAGAATCAAATAGAAATTCCAAGGCTTGCTGACCTTCCATTAATATCACCTTGCGGCAACCTTGCCTTTGCCACCTATAAGTTTAAGCATGTTGAAACCTTTAAGGAAGACGATTTCAACATTCATAAAATAGAAGTAATACCAAGAAACCCTAAAGGACCTGGGTTTAATGGCTACCTTTTTATTGTTGACCAATTGTGGTGTATAAAGGCAGTTGAGCTAGAAATAAACTCGTTTAACCTTAATAATTACCACCTCTTTCATATTATTCAAAACCACAACCAAGTGGATGAAGGTAAATGGGTAATTTCTCGGCAACGGTTTCAATATGAACTTAAAGAAGAAGAGCATATTCTGCTTGGAAATACACAGGCCAATTTTTTTGATTACCAACTGAATTTCAACATTCCTGATGGCACATTTAATGGCGAGATATCAGAAATATCAGAAGAAGCACTTGAGAAAGGTGCAGAGTTTTGGGCCGTCAATCGCCCAATAACCTTAAAAACAGAAGAAGCCCTTTTTATTAAAACCCAAGACAGTGTTAGAACCTATATGGAATCTGACGAGTATTTAATGAGTACAGATTCTAGCTATAACCAAACAGGTATTTCTGACATTCTTTTTGGCGGCATTGGCTACAGAAACTCGGTTAAAGGGCACACATTTTATCTACTACCAATTATTGCTCAAATAAGGCCTTTTGCCGTAACTGGCTATAGGCATGCCATTGGCGGCAACTATGCCAAAGACTTTAAAAACGGCAAAAGATTAGATGTTGGCGGCTTTGTTGACTATGGCTTTTTAAGCAAAGATGTTAAAGGCAGTATTGATTTAGGGTATAGGTATAACCCGCTTACCTTCAATAAAATAATTGTTGGCGGTGGAAGCCAATATACCTTAGTGAATCCATATTTAGGGGTTTTGGCCAATATTGTTCCAGGTAACCAAATAATACAAGACCACGTAAAAGCAGGCTTTGAAAGAGAGCTAACCAATGGGGTTTTTATTAATTCGGTTTTGCAGTATAGCACGCAACGATCTATAGGCAATTTACCAATTGCCGAATGGCTAAAGGTGTACAACGACTCTGCTTTTTTAAACCCTGAACTGGGTGGCATTTTCAATGCATCCACCTTTGAGCCGTATGATAAACTCGAGTTAAAAACCAAGTTCGAAATACGCTTTAAACAGAAATACATAAAACGCGGCAACCGTAAATACATAATTGGCTCTGACCTACCCAAGCTGAATGTAATTTGGCGCTGGGGTATAAAGTCGCTTTTTGGCAGCGATATTGACTATAATCTGCTTGAATTTATTCTGCACGATGATTTTAAAGTAGGTGCTTTTGGCACCTCTAAATACCGCATTGTTACAGGATCATTTATAGGTACGCCAGTTTTGCGAGAAATTGACCAACGGTATTTTACCGGTAGCGACCCTTGGTGGTTTACCAACCCAATGAGTTCGTTTCAGTTTTTAGGCAGCAATTTGAGCACCACACAACCCTACTTAGAATTGCATTATATGCACCGATTTATGGGTTCTATTTGCAACCGAATTCCAATTATTAAAATGCTTAGAATGCAAACCATGTTTGGCGCCAATTCCATTTTTGTACAATCAGAAAAATTGGCTCATTTAGAAGCCTATGTAGGTATAGAAAAGAACTTTAGATTATTTGGCGAAACCTTTAAATATGGGCTCTATTACAACCAGGCCATTAGCAATACCAATGGGCTACAACAATACTGGAAATTTGGATTCGACTTCTTTAATCCTATAACTGGCAAGTGGTCATATTAATGCCATAAGTGTAACTTTTGCATGGCTTTGCCGTACCAGTACCAGGCAATAAGTAAAGGCTAATCATGAAGTTAGGCATTAAACCATTTTTACTCATTTTTTGCATTCTAATAGCTAGTCAATTTGCAAATGCATTTCAACTAAAAGGGCGAGTTACCAGCACAAATAACAAACCGGTTGAATTTGCAACAGTTTACGTAGTGGGCTCTACATACGGCGTTGCCACCAACCTAAAAGGCGATTATTTAATGGAGTTAAAGGCCGGAACTTATGAGATTAGCTTTTCGGCAATTGGTTATAAAACTGTGATAAAACAAGTGTCAATTTCTGACAATTCTATTTTAAATACTGTAATGGAAGCCGATGTGCAACAGCTTGGCGGTGTAGTTATATCGGCTGATGATAAAGACCCCGCTTACGCCATAATTAAACATACACAAGACAACCGAAAAACCTACCTTAATCAGTTCGAAAACGCCAAATGCGATGTGTATGCAAAACACACATACAAGCACAAATTCAAGTCGGAACGCAATACTGACACTTCCATTTCAATAAGTGTAGGGGAGCCGCAGTCTCGTCAAGATCAATTAATTGAAAGCCGTGCCACATATTACCAAAAACCACCCAACAATGCCAAAGAAATTAAGTATGCCTATTTCGACCATTCTGCGGTAGGTAGGCGTTTAGATTTTGGCAATTCAGTAGATTTTGGGGCCAGTTTTTCACCAACCGAGAAATATGGCGCCCCACAAGCCAGAGATGTTGCAAGTTTTCTAACATATAAAAACCTTGCCGACTTAGATCTCAATTTTTACAAGAATCTGGTAAACATACCCAAGGTTAACAACAAACCTTATGTTTCGCCAATTGCGGCAACTGCATTTCTATCATATCATTACAAACTAATAGAAACCTTTGAAGAAGACGGTGAGCAAATACACAAAATTGCCGTTATGCCAAGAAGAAAACATGGCAATTTCTTTGAAGGATTTCTTTTTGTGGTTGAAGGTAAGTGGTGTTTGAAAGGGGTAGAACTATCAATACCCGAAGGTGCTACCGGCCTATACAACGATTTCAAAATATTTCAGAATTATGCCGATTGGAATTCAAAATGGGTACTTGTAAGAGAAGAGCTATTTTATTCTCAAAGCAATATTTCTGAACACAAAATGGGCAATTCTTTGGTTTTATACTCTGAATGGGAATTTGACATAGACATAGAAAAAGGCTTCTTTAATAATGCCATTACAGAATATGCTGAAGGTGCCACCGAAGTAGGGCCAGAATTTATGTCGTTTAACCGTCCTGTTACCATGAACACCGAAGAAGAAGCCTACATTTTAAAGCGCGATAGTACCAGAACCTATCTTAAAAGCCCTGAGTATTTCAAAAAGGCAGATTCGAGCTATAACCATACCGGCATTTGGGATTTTTTATTTCTTGGCGTAGGGTATAGAAATTCGGTAAAAGGAGTAACCTACAGGTTTATGCCCGTTCTAGAACAAATTAGGCCTTTTGCTGTAGGCGGATATAGACATGCATTAGGTGGTTCTATTGAAAAACGATACGACAAAATTGGCAAAGCATTTGACTTTCAGGGTCAGTTAGATTATGGCTTTTTAAATAACGACCTGCGTGGTAGAATGCGCCTTGGCTACACTTATAATGCCAAAAAGATGGCCAAAATTTGGGTAAGAGCCGGTAGTGAATACGAAATTCTCAACTCGTTTGAGTCTATTGCAGCAACCTTTAGTAGAAGCAACTACATTTTGTCGAACCACATAACCCTAGGGCATGAGTATGAAATAATTAACGGCGTTTTTCTGGATTTGTCTCTGCGCTACTCGCACCAAAGCTCAATTGAAGATTTAAAACTTTCTAATTGGTCAAATGCAATTTGGGGTAACAGCGGCCTTAACATGCCTGAATATTTTGCCCCATATACCAAACTCATGTTCGACAATAAGGTTTCTATTCGCTTTAATCAGCAATATGAAATGCTTCCACACACTAAAATTATTAAGGAAAGCACGCTTCCAAAACTAAATATTAGGCATAAATGGGGTGTGCCAACACTTTTAGGAAGCGTTGTTAATTTTCATTATTTGGAAGCCCGTTTGTGGGATTATATAAGTTTCGGCACCGCAGGCTATTCAAAATACAATGTGTTGGCAGGCTCATTTATAAGAGCGCGAAGCACCGAATTTGTCGACGACTATTTTTTCCGTGGATCAGATAGGTTCTTTTTCTCTAGCCCATTGCTATCTCTTCAATTATTTGGTAGAAGTGTAAACACCAAGGGGCCATTTTTACAGGCCAACTATGTGCACCATTTCAATGGCGCCATTTTAAACAAGATTCCACTTATTAATAAAACCAGATTAGAAACAGCTGTTGGAGCCGCAACCATGTTAGATAAAGGCAATAACATTGTTTATACTGAAGCCTTTGCAGGTATAGAATGGCCTTTTAGACTTGGTGGGCAGCTATTTAAACTTGGTGGGTATTATGTAACCGCATGGAATAACGACACCCATTTAGACGGCACTTTTAAAGTGGGTATAGACTTCTTTAATTCATACACCGGCCGCTGGACTTATTAGTTAATCTTGCTGTTTAACCTTAATGCTGCATCCAATGGCTTTTGCTTCTGTTAATCGCGGCTTTTTACCCGCTTCAAGGTCTTCAATGGCATTTTCTACATACTTGGTGGTAACCTTGCTGGCATCTTGATAGTTATCGTCTATAGCGCCTATATACTCAACCTTAAACTCCTTTTTATAGCGTTTTAACAAAAAAACATGCGGTGTTTTGGTGGCACCATATTTTGGAAAAATCTTTTGGCCTTCGTCAAATAAATACGGAAAAGTAAACCCTTTTTCTTTAGCCCTTTTCTTCATTTCTTCTGGCCCATCATTTGGCACCACTTCAGGATCATTTGGGTTAATGGCTACAACTGGCCAATCTTTTTTGGCGTAATTTTTATCGAGTTCTATTATACGGTCTTCCCATTTTATGGCAAACGGGCAGTGGTTACATGTAAAAACCAGAATAACGCCTTTCTTATCGTTATAATCGCTTAGCGAAACTTTCTTTCCATCTACATTTTTTAGGGTAAAATCTGGAGCAACATCGCCAACAGATAAGGTCTTATCGCCTTTAAAGGCAAAAGCCATTAAAACGGCAATAGTAGCAATTGAGAGTAAAGAAAAAGTTCTCATAATGAATTGTTTAAGAGTTAAAAATAGGCAGAAACGAAGAAAGCAATTCTGCATGAGTAACCGAACCTTCAATAAAAGTGTTTAGGTTTTTTTTGTAGATATAGGTGGCCGGAATGGCACCGCTCCAGTCTTCATTCACTTTTGGAATCCAGATATTCATGTCGGGGTCGTTCAGCAAAATAACTTCGCTTTTTATTGCCTTGGCCTGCATAAAGGGTTTAAGTCTTGTGTCAATTTCATCAGGCATATCAAGACTTACTAAAATTACTTTTACTGGTTGTTTGCTATACTCGGCGTTTAAAGCTTCAAAATGTGGCAGTTCTTTAACACATGGCACACACCAGGTGGCCCAAAAATTAATTACATAAGTAGTGTCGTTTTGTTGGCTGAAAATGGGAGCTAATTGGTTAAAATCAACAGAGCGAATCTCTATAGGTGCTTCTGGTTCAACATTAATTTCTTCAGTTTTTTCAACTATTGGCTCATTATGGTTTTTGGTTGAAGAATTATTGCCACCGCAAGCAAAAAAAGTTATTGCCACCAGAATGAAGCAATGCCTTAAAACAACCTTCATTTACCAGAATTTTGAAGCTCATCCCAAAAAGCTGCTGCTCTTCGTAAATGCGGAATAACAATGGTTCCACCCACTAACGAACCAATGCTCAGGGTTTCATACACTTCGGCTTCTGTTACTCCTTCTTCAAAGCAAGTTTGTAAGTGGTATTTTACACAATCGTCGCATCTTAAAACCAACGATGCTACTAAACCTAAAAGCTCTTTGGTTTTAACAGAAAGAGCACCTGCTGCATAGGCATTGGTGTCTAGATTAAATATTCTATTAATTACCTTATTCTGTTTTGAAAGAATAAGTTCGTTCAGTTCTTTTCTGTTCTGATTAAAGCTTTCTATTTGGCTACTCATGGTTTATTTCAAGTTTAATGGGTGTTAGGGTAAAACCTTTTTCTTTTAGCAAATTCACTAATCCTTTTTGCCCACCAAGGTGCCCCGCTCCTACTGCGGCAAAAACAGATTGATTTTGCATTAGTTCAATTAACTTTTGGCACATACCCACGTTTCGTTTATTAACCACTTCGTTTTGCCAAAATGGATCTGGAATTTGAGCAAATGCATTGGCCATTTGGTCAATGTTTTGGGTTCTATACATAATGGTTAATGTATCTAACGAAGCGGTAAGTGGCGAGCTAGCATCAGCTTTTGCGCTTTCTACTAGCATTTTAAACTGGCCTTGTAGAGGATAACTATCTAACAATTGAAATTGAAATTGTGCTGATTCTAATTCATCTCGCTTTTTTCCAAGCGCAAATGCGGTATCTCTTAATTGTTGATCGAGAGAAATAAGCGATAAGTTGTTAAGTCCGTCGTTATCTTTTAGCGATTTAACATCAATGCTTAAACTTATTGATAACCACATTGGCTTAATTTTCTGCATTAACGCCAAACCTACTCCAAGCCTTAATTTACAAACACTATCAACCAAAGCATACTCCATTTCTGTAAGATAATCTTTGTACGAAACTGAATCTGGCAAAAACATAAATTGCATTACACCTAAATTGGTAACCGATTCGGTGTTTACTTCAGTGGCAATAACATCGGCTTTTTCAAGGGTTGAAACCAACGGTTCATTAAATTCAGAAATATCAACACCAAGGTGAATGGTTCCAAATAAATAAGAAGGTTTTTCAATCCCATTTCCACTTATTTGCCAAAGTAATTGGGCCTGGCTTCCACCAAAAGAAAGCAAAACCAATAGAGAGGCAGCTAATGCATTCCGGGCAAAGTCCATGATGGAATTCTTGATAAGATTAAAACCAGTGCTATAAGCCAAAGAATACCTGCAAATTGATGTTTGCCTTTGTCGGTAGTTTTTCGCTTGCCTTTGCTTCTACCAATAGTAATAAGTACCGCAGCAATAATCATAACCAACGGATGTTCCAAAGCCCTATATCTAACGGCAGCCTCTGCCATTTCGCTAATATGACTGTGCCAACCTTTCATAAAGTAAAGAGCTAAGCCAATAATAATCTGAACATGAGTTAACAGCACCAACCAAAGGCCAAGTTTGTTGTCTAATTTGCCGTAACCCGCATTAGAGAACATAGCGCTAAAAGAGCGAATAATTGCGGCTAATAAAACGATGAGAAGGGCATAACGCAGAAGGTTATGCAAATGCAAAAAGCCAGTTTCCATTAATTTAGTCTTGAAGATTAGTTCAAGGCCAAATTTCGGGTTTCAGATTTGTTTTCTTGCTTAATAGGCAGGCCTTTTATATAATCTATTATTTGGCCAATTACCTTTTCGTTTCTAATTAGGCCATTATGGCCCAATTCCTTGGTAAGAAGTGTATCTGCCTGTGGCAATTCTTTCATTAAAGAATAAGCGTTTTCAATTCCCACAGCTTTATCATATCTATCGTGAACAATTAAAACTTTTTGGTTTTTGTCACAACGCTGGGCAATACGTATGCCTTCTACATTGGCTAGTTCCATATGGTATTTAGAAACACTATGGTACTTTAACCACTCATCTACCCGAGTACTAGCATTTAGCTTAAACCTAAATTCATTTAGCACTTCTTCTAAAATTACTGGCGCTGAGCAGAGAATAAGTTTTTCGCAATGAGCACCATTGGTATTTGCCAACAAGCTAGCCACGGCTCCTAAAGAGTGGCCAACAATGGCCTTAGGTAATCCGTGCTTTTCTATGCACTTAAAAATTGCTTGGCTAAAATGAAAAATGGTTGATTCATTTCCGGTTGACAAACCATGCCCCGATGCATCAAAAGCCACTACGTTAAAACCGGCTTTTAAAAGCGCCGAAACCATAGGTTTAAATTGAGAAGCCCTGCCTCCCCAACCATGAACCAATAGAACATACTCTGAATAATTGCCCCATTCGTAGTATCTAACCTTGGTTCCACGAATTTCAACTACACGTTCTCCAGCGGCATTCATAAATGCCTTGTCATCATCAAGAATTTTCATTCTTGGAGGTTTTAGAAAAGCCTTTAATGCAATGCTTCTAGCCAAACCTGGCAATCGCTTTTCTAAAAATGGAAAAATGTTTCTAATTATGTTCTCCAAGTGCCAATCTAGTGAGCCAACAAAAGTAAAACCCGTATTTACTAATTGCGACTTATTTACTTACCAGATAAGCTCATTAACTCAAATAACTGGTGCCCGAATTTTATTGTGTTAAATCTGTTTTATGGCTTCATTGAAATTATTTTCAAAATGAATTTTAGAAATCCACAGTTAAACTAATGAAAATACCCGTTAAAAAATTATTTGCTCATTGATACAAACTTTGCTATTGATTATGCGAGCTTTTATTACTTACTTCGAGCAGAGAAGGCTTAGAACCTACAAATAATCTCAAATTTTACACTTAACCCATTCTATATAAACCCAACCCTTGGGGCGCGCAATGCGCCCCTTTTTTTATGTAACATTAGTTCCATAATCACCGCTTTTTGCCAACTTAGCTTTGTACTCTAATTATGAAGCAAATGGGATTTTTAAACAATTTATTTACCAAAACAGATAACACCAACGTGAGAGAATTATTAGCCAATGGCGCAATGGTAATTGACGTAAGAACACCAGCTGAATTTAGCGGTGGCCACGTGGCTGGTGCTAAAAATATTCCGCTACAAATCATTGACAAAGAATTGGATAGAATTAAGGCAATGAAACAACCTATTGTTTTATGCTGTGCTAGTGGTATGAGAAGCGGAAATGCTACCAATTATCTAAAGTCTAAAGGCGTTAACTGTGTAAACGGCGGTGGCTGGATGCAGGTTAATAACATGATGCCTTAAATTGACAGTAGCGAAGTTGTTTGATGAAGCCAATGGGAAACCGTTGGCTTTTTTATGCTAATTAATCAATTTGCCAATTAATGGGTTGCTTACCAAATTGCTGTAGGTATTTGTTGCATTTTGAAAAATGGCGGCAACCAAAAAATCCAGCGTTGGCAGAAAAAGGCGATGGATGCGCCGCCTCAAGCACCAAATGTTTCTCGCTATTAATTAGCTCTTTTTTACCTTGAGCAAATTTGCCCCAAAGCAGAAAAACTACGTTTTCTAGTTTATCTGAAACTTGTTGAATGGCATAATCTGTAAAAGATTCCCAGCCAATCTTTTTATGGGAAGCTGGCCTTTTATATTCAACCGTAAGCACGGCATTCAACATTAAAATTCCTTGCCCAGCCCATTGGGTTAACTGGCCATGCCCCGGTATTTGCAAACCCAGATCGTTTTGCAGCTCTTTAAAAATATTTTTTAAGCTTGGCGGTGGTTTAACCCCTTTTCTAACCGAAAAACACAAGCCATGTGCTTGGCCTGGTCCGTGATAAGGGTCTTGACCAATTATTACACATTTAACTTGTGAAAATGGAACAAGATTGAAAGCATTATAAATCTCATTTTCGGCTGGATAAATTGTTTTTCCGGCTTGCTTTTCTGCCTTTAAAAACTGTTCTAATTCGAGAAATGATGTTGAATTAAATGCAGGTGCAAGCACCTCTAACCATTGTTTATCTATTTGCGGTTTTACCTTTTGAACCATTGGCTATGCCCTTAAATTTGCTTATCCCTACCGCTCAAAAATAGCCGCTTGAATTCTATGGAAAATAAACACCCCTATTCTATTACCTTTTTAGGAACGGGAACAAGTCATGGAATTCCTGTAATTGGCTGTAATTGCGCAGTTTGCACTTCAACCAACATAAAAGACAAGAGATTTAGATCTTCTGTTTTAATTGAATCTGAGTCAACAAAAGTGGTAGTTGATACCGGACCTGATTTTAGGCAGCAAATGCTAAGAGAGAATATTAATTGGCTAGATGCCATTTTATTAACTCATGAGCACAGAGACCACATTGCCGGAATTGACGACATACGCGTTTTTAACTACAGAAGAAAAGGTGCACTTACTTTTCATTGTTACCCGCGCGTAGAGAAAGAAATAAGAGAAGCATTTGCTTACATTTTTGCAAATAAAAAATACCCCGGCATTCCAGAAATTACCTTTAAGAATTTTGAAAACGACAATTTTTTAGTTGGTGATTTACCATTTAAACCCCTAACGGTACTGCATTATAAATTACCAGTTGCCGGTTTTAGAGTTGGAAATTTGGCTTATATAACTGATGTAAGTGCAATTCCTAATTCAACTTTAGCACTTTTGAATAACCTTGACGTTTTGGTGCTAGGATGCCTTAGGCGCGAACCACATATAGCCCACTATCATTTAGAAGCTGCCCTTCAAATTGCACAGCAAATAGGCGCCAAGCAGACCTATTTCATTCACATGAGTCACGATATGGGATTGCACAACGAAGTTGAAGCTGAATTACCCCAAAATGTGCATTTAAGCTACGATGGTTTGAAGTTGAATTTCTCCTAGCTACTCAACTTTAGTCAGTGTCCATGTTGTATGGGCGTGAGTTGGCTCACCATTATAATCATCGCGCCTAATAAATGACCACACTTGCTTATTGACTTTGTCTTCTTCAATAGTGGCTATTAAATCGCAGCCAAAAAGGCTTTCGCAATAGAAATAATAAAGAAATGCCCTTTGTCTAGACTCGTCGGTTTTAAAATTTCCGCTTATGGCAAATGCTCCAGTGTTTAACGCAAATGAATAATCTAAGAAAATTCCTTCTTCAAATTCGGGCTTTGCAAGTGTTAAAGTGGCAATATCATCTCCAGAGCTTATGGGTACAGTTGTGCCGTCATATAAAATATGTTCTCTTACTTCAGAAATGCTCCAGGTGCCTTCCATTTGCCGCTTGTACCTAAATTGTTTATCTCTAATACAGCCTGTAACCAGAAATGCTAGCGCCAAAACAGCAACCCATATTTTCTTATTTATTATCATCGGTGCTGTCTTTAAACAATGAAATTTCAACCCCAATATTTATTCTATTTGACCTAAAGCTGTTGGCTCTAACTAATTGGCTATTTGGATCTAACCCTGCCGGATCTGCCACCCACTGCCCATAATCTCTAGGCAAATCTTGCCATCTAATTTGTCGTTTTTCAAAATCTACTAAGGTTAGCAAACCATCATCAGAAAATGCATTGCTGGCATAGCTCCAACTTACTGGGAAATAGAATCGTTCCCATTTAATTCCTACCGTAAAACCATAATCAAGCGTAATGGTTGATGCTTCGTAAACACCCAAAATGTCGTATTCATTTCCAATAGAATAGGTGCCATCTTGATAGAAATAGCCAAAATTCATTCTGGTTTTTCTATAACGGCCACTCATATGAGCCGATGCAACAAAAATTTTGTACCGCAAACCAAGATCATATTGCCCAACATAATCAAAAATGTTAAAATCGGTTTGTGCCTTTAACCCATTTGCGTGAATGGCCTGCCTTGTGGCCATGCCCTTGCCATAGGTAAAAGAAAAACCAGAAAAAATGGCCAATGGATCTCCTAAATTAAGTCTAATGGCTCCGCCATAATTGGTATGGCTAAAATCTCCGGGTGAAATGGGTTCAAAAAAAGTGGTTGTGCTATTTGCATAGTAGCTGTTGTAAGAGTCAAAAAATTGATTTATATCGTTACCCAACAAGGTAGAGTTTTCATAATCAACTCTGGGGCTAAGCAACACTTGGGCATTACCAACCAAATTTGCCAGCAATAAACCCAAAATGAAAATCACTCGTAAAATCATCCCCTTTAAACAAATTAGGGTAAAAATATGGTTTAAAACGCAGAATCAACCTTGTAGAATTCAACACAGCTGCTTAGCGCAAACCCATTTTACAATTGGGTAACTTGCCCAAAATTTCACTTTTTATAATGAGAATTTTAATCATTCTATCAATTATTGTACTTGCTGTTGGTTGTGAACCAACCACCAAAACCCAGCCGAAACCAACACAAGAACCAGCCGAAACCATTTCTACTCATTTTGAAAATCATGTATCAGCAACTGGTTTTGACAGCTTATTGGCGCAAGAACTAAAAGCTGATAAATATGGCATGGGCCAATATGTAATGGCCTTTTTAAAAGCAGGGCCAAATAGAAACAGAACTGCCGAAGAAGCTGCCGAATTGCAAAAACAGCATATGGCCAATATTGGACGTTTGGCCAAAGAAGGAAAACTGGTGCTTGCTGGCCCTTTTATAGACAATGGTGAGCTGCGTGGCATTTATATTTTTGATGTAACCACTATTGAAGAAGCCGCTGAACTTACAGCAACCGATCCTGCTATACAGGCAGGCAGTTTAGTTATGGAATTGCACCCGTGGTATGGCTCGGCCGCTTTGAGAAAAGTGAACCAAATTCACAGTCAAATTGCTGAAATAGAAATCTAATTTTAGCATGCAAAACCCCCTCATTCAAATTGGCGTTGCTGGTATTATTTCATGGCTGGTTGGCAAGCTGGTTATAAAAAATAAAAGCATTCGCAAACCCATTGAATCGGCATTTACAAACGGTGCCGTGGCTTATTTAATAGGGTTGAAGGTTTCGCTACTGTTTACACATTTTAATGCCATTTCTAAAGAACCAATGGTGCTGCTCTACAATTGGGGCCACACTCTTAATTGGCTGATGGGTTTGCTTTTAACCATTGCTTATTTTATGTGGTTTTTGTGGCGAAAAAGCGAATACCGAAAAGAACACACCACCTATTTGCTCACCTCAACTGGGGTATTTGTGTGGTTGTTTCTTATGTTGGGCTACTTTCTAAAGCCAGCCCAAAATGAGTCAATTGGAAACGTGGCTTTCTTAAATGAAGCCTCTATGCTAAACAATGAAAATGCTGTTGATTTATCTACCAAAAAACCCATCATTCTTAATTTTTGGGCCACTTGGTGCCCTCCTTGCCGAGCCGAAATGCCCGACCTTCAGGAATTCTTCATAGAGTATCCAGAAGCCCAATTTTATACAGTAAACAACACGGCATCAGAAAAAAATGGGGTTGATGGGGTTAGAAATTTCATGAATAAAAACCAATACACCTTTCCAGTAATTCTCGACTATAACAACCAGCTAACGAACCAATTTGGCGTGAGTGCTTTTCCTACAACCATTGTAGTTAATGCCGATGGAATTGTGCTTAATCGGCAAGTGGGAGTAGTAAGTAAATCATGGCTAAGCAAACAAATAGCCACCCAATAACCATATTACATGCCATTCTAGGCTTCATTTTGCCCATATTTGCCATGCCATGCAGGTAGGCTTTCTACATATAGGTATTAAAGATTTGGTTGATGTTATTTTGGTAGCACTGGCCATTTATATGCTTTATAGGCTGGTTCGTGGCACTATTGCATTAAATATATCTATAGGCTTGGCTGCCATATTTTTTGTTTGGTGGCTGGTAAGAACGTTGGAAATGCGATTGCTATCAGGTATTCTCAATCGCTTTATTGAAGTAGGTGTTATTGCCTTGCTTATTGTATTTCAGCAAGAAATAAGGCGGTTTTTGCTCATAATTGGCAGAAACGCAATGAAAGCACAAGCCTCATCAAATTGGCGCAGTTTGTTACCATGGCATTGGAATTTAACCAACGAACCCATTTACGAAATTGACGAAGTGGTGCGCGCTGCCAGATTGCTTAGTCAAGAAAAAACAGGTGCTATTATTGTATTTTCAAGAAATTCTGACCTTAAAAACTTTACCAACACAGGCAAAGAAATTCGTTCGGTAGTAAGCGGCGAACTGCTTATTTCTATTTTTCAAAAAACTACTCCATTGCACGATGGAGCCGTAATTATAGCCGCAAATATGATTGTGGCAGCCAGCTGTATTTTGCCTGTATCGCAAGCCCTAAATATTCCTGGAAATCTTGGAACACGGCACAGAGCAGCCATTGGATTAACAGAACAAACAGATGCAGTTTGTGTGGTAGTATCAGAAGAAACGGGCAACATGGCTTTGGCAAAAGATGGTAGCATTTATACCCATCTAACACCCGAAGAATTGGAGCAAAACCTGCGCAAAGAGCTCAAGCTCTTTAACCCAGAATCTAAAGATTAACTAACGAAGCCTGTCAGAAGCGCGAACCAAGGTAATAGTGTCCGTGTTGCCATCGCCCCAATCGACATATTAACTAACGAAGCCTGTCAGAAGCGCGAACCAAGGCTTCGTCTTTCAAAATATTTTTAAAAGCAATGTAATTAGATACTGTTGCAAATACAGGTAGAATGAAGCTTATGTAGTTATAGTTACCTGAAATTAAAGCCGAGCCAGCGCCTTCTATTGCTTGTTCAACTCCATAAACCAAAACAACTAACAAAGCCAAATTAATAATCATACTAAACTTGGCCAATTTGGCTTGTAATGGCCTGTTTTTAAATAAGAAAATAGTACCCACCGACAGCACAATCGATACTATAGAAATGATAATTCCTAACGTATTGTAGATTGATGTTTCAGGCGATGTTATAACGCCACGATCCTCGTAAAACGATCTAGAAAGATTAACTACAAAATTGCCAAAACTGCCTTCGCCAATGTATAAATTAAGCAAAAACAAAAATGAAACTCCAAGGGCTGATGCCAAAAGGTATAGAGATTGGGAGCGCTGCAACATGTTATTTTCTTTTGCCGCAAAGAAACAAAATGCACCTTCTAATTTCTCACTAAACAAACGAATAATTCATTGCCCAACCGTGGCGGAATTGAATTATAACATTCCGTAAAATATTTCATTGAAAAGCCTTCGTTAAAATAACCTTCATACTCTTCGGCATGGCCACCAAATGGTGGGCCATTATGCTCAAATTCTCTGTTAAACATTACACCTACCAATTTGCCATTGGGTTTTATTAGCTGGTGCATTTTTTTGGCATAATCTGGTCTAAACTCGGGTTCTAAGGCGCAGAAAAAAGTTTGTTCTATAACCAAATCAAATTGGTCATTAAGGTCAAAAAAATTGCCGTGAATAATAGTGAGCTCTTCCTCATACTTTGGGTAAAATTTCTTTTTTAATTGCTTAATTAAAACTTCAGAAATATCAACCAAGGTTACGTTTTTGAAGCCATTATTGAGCAAATACTCAGCTTCATATGCATTGCCGCAACCTGGTATTAAAATGCGCTGATTTTTGTTATCAAGCTGATCTATATATTCCTTTAATGGGGTTGAAATGGCTCCAATATCCCAGCCTGTTAGGTTCTGCTGGTAACGCTGGCTCCAATAACTGTCTGAATGAGCAATAAACTCTGGCATAAAATCAATCTTGAAAGTTGAAAGCAATGAATTTTCCAAACATAACCAAGCCAATTACAATTCGTTTCAAAATAATTTTAATCTGCCGCATTTTTAAAATTTTACCTACTATTTCTTAGCGCTTACAAGTATCTTTCGCCAATGGCAGAAACTGGATTTATTTCCCAAATTGTAGAGCAACTTTTACCTGAAAAAGAGAATTGGGTTAACCATGTATTGGTAATTCCAAACAAACGACCAAAGGCGTTTATTTTAAGGGAAATACAGAAGCACCACCAAGGCGTTTCATTTAGCCCACAAATAATTACTATTGATGAACTCATTTCCAAATCGGCTCCTTTTGCGGTGGCCAATCAGGTGCAATTGGTAATTGAAATTTGGAAAATTTACAGCAGCATAGTTCCCAATAACCAGCTCTCTATTGACAAGTTTTATGCACTTGGCGAAACCATGCTGAATGATTTTGACAACATAGATAGAGCCTTAATTAACGCCACTGCCCTTTTTGCCAATATTGAGCAACTAAAAGAGCTTGAAGAACGGTTTGAACCCAAAGAACAAATTGCTAAACTTAAAGAGCTTTGGCATCAATTTTCAAACGAAGATTTAAGCAGCACCAAGCAAAATTTCAAAGAACTATGGGCGCAAATGGGCAATATTTACCATCTGCTAAAACAATTATTGCAAAGTCAAAACTTGGCCTTTGGCGGAATGGCTGCTAGGCATGTTGCCGAAAACACAGAGTGTTTGAGCTGGCTTAGTGGCAAAAAGGTTTGGTTTTGCGGCTTTAATGCTCTTACCAATGTAGAAGTAAAGCTTATGCAGCTAATTAATGATGTTGCAACAGTTAAGCACTACTATGATTATGACGATTTCTATTATCTAGACCCAAAACACGAAGCTGGATTTTTTGCCCGTAAAAACACCAGTATTTTTAAAAACGAGCTAAAACCTTGCTCAGAATTCAGCCAAGGCCAAAAAGAAATTCAAGTAAAAGGTTTACCCGGTTTAACTGGCATGGCCCAGCAAATGGCCATTGACATTGCCCAACTTCAACCCGAAGCACTTTCTCCAAAATCTGCCATTGTGCTGGCCGACGAAAAGGGATTAATTAGGGTATTAGGTGCGGTTCCAGAATCTGTGGGACATCTGAATGTTACCATGGGTTATCCGGTTTGGAACGATACCTATACAGCGTTCATTATGGCGCTTTTGCAAATGCATAGCAACGCTAGCAAAGGCAGCTTTTATTATAAGCAAGTAGAAGAAGTGCTTATGCAAAATGACCTTTTCGGCCAACAAAAAGCAGCGTCTCTATTAACTGAAATGAAGAAAGGGCAATGGAATTATTTGGCATCAACCACGATAATCAAATACCTGCCTGGCCATTTGCATTTTCTCTTTCATAAAATTGATGAAACACAATGCGTAAAGCTCTACACAGAACTTTGTAAACGTGCATTAAAGGAGTTGAATTTAGTGACCGAAAACAACGGTATTAACCAGCAAGTTTTGGGAGCACTTTATGCTCATTTCAATATGTTTTACGATGCCCTGGCTGAATTTGAAGATGAAATTACCCCAAGCCTATACATAAAACTTCTAACCAAATCACTAAAAAGCACCACAACCCCCTTTGAAGGTGATCCGCTAGATGGATTGCAGTTGATGGGTTTTCTTGAAACTCGATTGCTCGACTTTGAGAACTTGTTTGTGCTTTCGGTAAACGAAGGCATTATTCCCAAAGGTGTTCATTATGGTTCGCTCATTCCATTTGGTATTAGAAAAGAATTTAAGCTCAACACATTTGAAGAAGACGATGCCATTTATGCCTACCATTTTTATAGACTGCTACAACGCGCCAGGCATGTAAGTCTCTATTATAATACCGATAGTGGAACCGGTTCAAAAGCCGAGCCCAGTAGATTCATTTTACAGTTAGAGCACGAATTGGTTAAAGCAAATAGCCAAATAAAATTTAGCAAAAAAGTAATTGGCCTATCGCCAAAACTTACATACCCAAAACCCCTAGTAATTGCCAAAACGCCTGATGTTTACATGAGCCTTTCTCAATATGAATTGGAGAATGGGATGGAAAAAACCAGAATGTTAAGTCCTTCTGCACTAACCACCTACATAAAAGCACCTTTGCAGTTTTACCTGCGCTATGTGGCCAACTTGCAAGAACCAGATGAGATTGAAGAAGACATAAATCCCATTATTCTGGGTCAAATAGTGCATGGAGCATTAGAAGATTTGTACCAACCTTATTTAGGCACAGTTATTACCAAAAATTTGGTAGAAAATGTGCTCAAACCACAGGTTGAAGAATTGACCATGAAACACTTAAATGAGCAACTTAAATCTGCTGCTCAAGATTTAGCGGGCAACAACCAATTGTTACTGGCCGTTTGCCAAAAGCTGGTTCAAAATGTATTAGAAAATGATGCCAACACAGATGGCCTAATAATTAGAGAAGTAGAATTTAAAAAACTGGATACCCCTTTGGAAATTGACACGCCTAATGGTAAACGGAAAATTCGTCTTGCTGGCCAATTTGATAGATTAGATGAAGTTAATGGAGTAACCAGGGTAATTGATTACAAGACCGGTAAGGTTAAAACTTCAGCTGAAAACGACATTCAAAAGATATTTGAGAATTCGGATTATAGCGCACACTTACAGGCACTTTTTTATGCCTTTGTGTATTTGCACAACAATCCAAGTAAACAGATTCAGCCAGTAATTTTTACGCTTAAAAACGGCCGCGATATGGTGCAAGAAGTTTGCAAAGAGCCCATTGATTTACACAGCTCAGTTATTGTAGAATTCGAAGCCAAATTGAAGCTTTTACTTGAAGAAATTTGGAGCAAATTGCCTTTCGAAAACACTGACCATGAAGAACAGGATAAGTATTTAATGATTGATGTGCTTTAGTTTCTTTCCATAAAAGTAAGGGCAAAAAAAAGCGGTCAGGACCTCCCAAACCTGACCGCAAAGGGACTAACTGCGTTGACCTATCTTGTAGTTATGTCCTAAAAAATCTATGAAGAATTGTCAAAATAAATTTGACCTCACCAAGGTAGCAATTTTCTTGTAAGAACCAAACCAGCTTACATCTTTTATAGCAAGGTGATTACAATTATTTCGTAAACGGGTCTAAAAGGCCATTTTTGGCCATGATTTTTTGTCTAATATTTAACCTATTTTTTAACCATTTCATTGGCCATTTACAGGTATTACTTTTGCGCACTTTATACGTGAATGGTATTTAGTTCAACCGTTTTTCTATTTCTTTTTCTCCCCCTAGTAATCCTTATTAGCTTAATTCCTAATAGAAGGATTCAAAACGGGTGGTTGCTAATTGCCAGTTTGGTTTTCTATTGGTGGGGCGGCCCATCTTACTTAATAATACTGCTAAGCTCATTAGGCATAAACTATGTTGCAGGCCTGGCCATGCACCATTTTAAATCGGCTCAAAAGCCCATTTTAGCACTGGCAATTGCTGTTAACCTGGGCATTCTGGGTGTTTTTAAGTATGCCAATTTTTTTATTGAAAACCTAAACAACGCGCTTTCGGCGTTTAAACTCAATAGCATTGAGCATGAACAAATTATGTTGCCAATTGGCATTTCGTTTTTCACGTTTCAGGCCATTTCATATTTAGTAGACCTTTATAGAAAAGAAGTTGAAGTGCAACGCAATTTCTTTGACCTAGCATTGTACATTTCGTTATTCCCTCAGCTAATAGCTGGCCCAATTATTCGCTATCATGATGTTGACCAACAACTAAAAAACCGAACCAGATCTGCTGAAAAATTTATTCTCGGAATAGAGCGCTTTGTAATTGGTCTATCAAAAAAAATATTGGTGGCCAACACCTTTGCCGCCGTTTCTGACGAAATTTTTGAGCTTCCACCAAACGACATTACCACCTCTTTAGCAGTGGTAGCCACGGTGGCCTATACCTTTCATATATACTTTGATTTTGCCGCCTACTCTGATATGGCTATTGGCTTGGGAAGATTATTTGGCTTTGAGTTTAAAGAGAATTTCAACTTTCCCTATGTGGCCAAATCTATACAAGAATTTTGGCGCAGATGGCACATAAGTCTATCATCTTGGTTTAGAGACTATTTATACATCCCTTTGGGTGGAAATAGAGTAGGCAACTCAAGGCTCTACGTAAACCTGTTTATCGTTTTTCTCTGCACAGGTTTTTGGCATGGCGCCAGTTGGAATTTTGTTATATGGGGCTTGTTTCACGGCTTGTTTTTGGTAGTAGAAAGAGTGAGTTTAGGAAAAACATTAGAAAAACTAAAGGTGCTAAATAAGCTTTATGTGCTATTGGTGGTAATGACCGGTTGGATCTTTTTTAAGGCCGAAACCTTAGAAATGGCGTGGAAAGTAACCCAGGAATTTTATGGCATTTTCTCGCTTGATTTTAGCTGGACAGAAGTAGCCATTTACTTTCAGAACGACTTTATTCTATGCCTTATAATTGGCTTTGCAAGCATGCTGGGCTATACCGAAAAACTGCATGCTTGGGCGGCTAGCTATTTTAAAGACAATACCATTGGCCATTGGCATGGCATAAGATACATGGTTTTAATGGGGCTCTTGTTTATGTGTATGGCCTATATGTCGGCCAATACGTATAGTCCGTTTATTTATTTTAGGTTTTAAATGAAACAGGCATATCACATATTCTTAGCTATTGTTTTTCTAGTTTTTATAAGCTGGCCAACCATCACCTTCTTTAATAAAAAGAAAGATGAAACCAGCCAGTCAGAGAACCGCATGCTAGCCAAAATGCCAAGAATTAAAGACGGGCGCGCCATAGTTTATGGCAGTAAAGGAACTACAGAGTATAAGCTCGACACATTCCCCGATTTATTTAACCAATTTTGGAACGACAATTTTGGCACAAGAGATAGGCTCATTAAGGCTCATCACCTGTTTAAGGCCAATTATCTGCAAACATCGCCCGTACCCGAAAAAGTTATTGTAGGTAAAGACGGTTGGCTGTTTATGAAAGGAAAGCCATACGAATGCAATTCGGGCAAAAATAAGTTTACCGCCAAAGAGCTTGCATCTGGCTTAAAACTACACCAGCAACGAGCCAAAATAATGGCTGAAAAAGACATTCCGGTTTACTTTTTTGTGGCACCGAACAAGCATAGAATTTACGGAGAGCATTTACCTAATTCTATAGTTAGGCTTACCGATTCAATTCAGGTAGAGCAACTAAATACCCTTTTTGCAAAGCATGATAATATTCATTTTATTGATTTGGCACCTGGCCTAATTAGCGCAAAAGAGCAAGGCCGATTGTACCACAAAACCGATAATCATTGGAACGATTTAGGTGGCTATTTTGCCTACCAGCAAATAATGGAAGTGATAAAAACAGAAATCTCGAATGAGCATTACATACCACTTTCAGAATTTAATGTAGTTCCAAAAAATGTTGAAGGCATTGCTCTTGCTAGAATGCTAAAGGCAGAAAAAACCATGCATGAAGACGATATTAGACTTTCTCCAAAGTTTACACCAACAGGTAAAATGTCGGGCATAAAAAGGGTTGAAACACCGCCTGGTTACGAAAATCAGCAGCAATATTCAATGCATTATATTAATTCAGATACCAGCAAACCAAGACTACTTTTTATAAGAGACTCATTCGGCAAAATGTTGCTCAATGAATTAAAAAATCATTTTTCAGAAATGCTTGTCATTTTTGATAATTGGGAATATGGTTTAAACGAAACCCATGTAAACGATTTTAAGCCAGACATAGTAATCTACGTGGTTTTAGAAAGAAACCTATCATGCTTTTTAAACGGGGGCAGCTGCGGGGGAAATTTTTAGTAATACTTGCTTTAGTTCATTTAAATTAGCCAAATGAGATTAACCCTAAAACTTGCACTTGCAGCTAGTTTTTTGGCCCTAATAACAATTTTGGCTTGGGGTTTGGCCAACAAAAAAACACGCTACTTCGACGATGTGGCCACTTTATTAACCAATAATGGCGCTTCAACCCAAATACATGAGCATTGGAAAAATGCCATAACAACTCCTAACTGGAAAACCGCCCAATATTGGCAAGAAGTTTTTCATAAAACAGAGCGATTTAATTATCAAGCGGTTTCATACAAATTAACCACCCGCGATATTCATCCGCCGCTTTATTTCTGGCTGGGGCATACTTGGCAGTCAATTTTTGGTTTTGGCTACTGGAGTTTGGTTGTTTTTCAGTTTATACTCTTTGCTGTATTTATTTTGCTTTTGGGCAAATGGCTTAATACCCTTTCAGAACGGCCAAAACCTTGGGCTTATCTATTAACTATTCTAGCATGTTTTCATCCCACCTTTCTCGATTTGTTCTTTTGCCTAAGGCACTATGTTTTGCTTGGAATTTTAATGCTTGGTTTTATTCTTTCTGATAAGCGTTTAAACCATAAATTTTCTATTAAGCACTTGCTTTTTTGGGATGCATGTATTCTTGGTGGATTGCTAACCCATTATTATTTCGGGTTGTTTTTAGCCTGCTGGTTTTTGGTAGAATTATTGGAAAAAAAGTTCAACCGAACATCACTAATGCATGCGGCAATGGCACTTACAACCACTGTGTTTTGTGTGGTAGTCTTTCAAGATTTCTTTAGTTCATTATTGAGACCCAAAACGCAAATGGGCCATGGTGTGGATGTGAATTATGCATTTGGCCTGCCATTTAGATGGTTTTTACCTAATAGAGTTTTTAAACTTCTACCCATTTGGGTTTGTTTAACCGCCTGGCCACTGGCATTTACAATTTTCATTTTTCTAAGAAAAAAGCTGAAAGGCATAGCCAAAAAGGCCGTTTTTAGCGTTCTCATTTTCGGCGTTTTTACTTCGCTTCTGGGCTATTTGGGCAAATTACCTCCGCATAGTTTTACCGAAAACCGATATCATATTGTGGTATTGATGGTTTTACTTCCTGTTCTTTTAACCCTGATTGCGAATGGCTTACCCAAATTAAAATGGCTTTTAGTTGCATACTCTATGGGTTATTTGGCCTTTAACTTTATGTATTTAAGAACCCAGCCCATTAATTGGCCAACTAATAACAAACTAATTGTAATTAGCAAATACCAACCAGACTTTTATAATTTGGTTATGAATTTATCTAACAGTCAAGAAGTTTTACTTCTCAAAGCTCCATCTCAACTAGCTAAACTTGATTTAACCAACGCACTCATTTTAACTGAAAAACGAATAACTATATCAGAACTTGAAAAAGCTAATTTGCATTTAACCGAAAAAGGTGAGTTCTATAATTTTTCCGTTTTTGAAATATTGAAATAACGCTATTGAGCCACAATGTTTAAGCTGGCAAAGGCTTCGGTTCCTGTTAATTTAACCACATAAGTTCCTGCCGACAAAGGCTTGCTTAGCCTAACTGAATAGGCACCGGCTATATGCTGTTTTTGAGCAAACAAGGTTTCAACCAACTTGCCTTTAATATCAAACACTTCAAGCATGGCATTATCAGCATAAGTTAGCTCATAGGTTATGGTGGCATTGTTCCTAAATGGATTTGGGTATGCGCCCAATTTCCAAGGTCCAGGCGAGATTTTACAGCTAAATGACTGCTGAAAAGTATCATTAATAAACGGCTCTGTTTGCACCAAACTGCTATCCTTCAGTTTTACAGTATCTGCGGCAAAAATGGTATTTAGCAGTTCATCAGGTATGGTGTTTTTAAACCTTGAAATAAGCGGTGCGCCACCATAGCCTTGGGCACTTACAAAAGCTTTATCCCACCAAACTAGGTTTGATGGCAACACAAACCACAAAGCACCAATAATGGTCATGTTTCCACAATTATCCATTTCTAATGCCAAAGGGCTGTTTTTCGTTTCTAGGGGTACTTTGGCTGATTTAAACCATTGGTTTTCACCTTTTTTATTCCATTTTGAAATGATTAAAGAATGTCTGTCGGGAATGGTATCTGTTTCAATTGCACCGCTTCGCTGTGCCCACGGATGCAATTCTCTGAACGTTCCTAAAACGTATAAATCACCATTGTAATCAAATTCCATATCGCAACTTTGGTCAATACCTGTGCTGGTGGCCCACTGTGTATTTCCCTTAGTATTTAGACCAGCCATGCACATTATGTTATGGTGAGTTGTATCTACTTCAAGTCCAAAAACGGTGTGCCCTTCATACAAAGTAAGGCCCACTGTCACGCCTTCATTATTAGCCGCAATAGAACTAAACCTTGATTTAAAACCTGCTTTTTTGGCCCAATTCAACACGCCATTGGGTTTAAAACTTGCCACATACATTTCATGCCATCTTTTAGGTTCTTCTTGGTCTGAATTGGGAGTGGCAATTAATTCAATTTCTGAGTTCGAAAACGTTACCCCTTGCCGCATGGTGTTACCTGCGTAAATGGTGCCATTTGGTGCAATGGCCAAGTTGTTCCATTTGGTGAACCAAGAGCAGCATGAATTTGCTGTAAAACTGGCAATTGAAATCCATTCTACCTTGCCGGTATCATTCATAAAAACAACCACATCTCCGCCTGAAGGACCCGCTTTTTCTTCAAAACCATACACCACCACTCCGGGATCAGCAAAACCGGCTAAAACAAACCCGCCACTAGGATGATATTGAAAATCGCTAATTTCAATTTTACCAGGGCTAAAGCCCACTTTCTGCAATTTAGAAACTTCTCCATTTGCATTTATTGAAGCCAAATAATGGCCCGCTTCATACCAATCATAACCCAATAATTGCGGAATTTGCCCTACCTTTTTTCCATCTTCATCAACCATTCGTTCATAAAGACTCATTAGTACTACAAGCTCATCATTTCCATTAAAAGCTATGCCCCATAAATAGCCAGTTCCTTTATCAATGGCTTTATTCCAAAGTGCTTTACCACTACTGCTATAGCAGATGATTACAAACCCTTCTCTAAAATATTCGTTTTGCTTAATGCGGCTGCCTGTTCCATCATAAATTTCTGGCATGCCTCTATGAATTGACGAATGAAACGAACTTTCGCCTGCAACAGCAATATTGCCTTTACTATCGGTTGAAGAAAAATGGTAGGCAAGATCAATATTGCTAGCACTTGCCGCCCACTCAAACTGCTGAGACACTACAAAGTGAGAATTGAGAATGAGAATGATGAAAATGAAGATTGCAGT
>JAGQWA010000120.1 GCA_020437725.1 Bacteroidota bacterium
AGCATACACATGCTGTTTAATGATTTAAAGTCGCAAGGATATGCCTTGTCTAAAAACACGTTGTATGAGTTTATGGGGTATTTAGAAGATGCTTTCATCTTTTTTAATGTGCAGAAGCATAGCAATTCTGAACGCGAAAAAACCATGAACCCCAACAAGGTTTACGGCATAGATACTGGCATGCGACAGGCCTTTGTTTACGCTCCAGACTATGGTCGCATGTATGAGAACACAGTTTATGTTCACCTTAGGCGCCAAACTGAAAACATAGACTACTACTTAGTCAAACAAGAAGTAGATTTTTATTTAGAAGACCGCAAACAACTTATAAATGTGTGCTACGATTTAGATGATTTTGACACCAGAAAACGAGAATTAAACGGTTTAAACGAAGCCATGAAATTTTTCGGCCATAAAGAAAGTGTGCTTGTAACCAACCATGATGAAGAAAAAGTGAAAACTGAAAATGGTTGGGTGCACCTAACACCTATGTATAAATGGTTGCTTGCAGAAGAAAATAATTAAACAAATTGCTATTTTTGGTGCAATGCGATTTACCTATGCCATAGCACTCATTCTAGCTTTTGCATTTTGCTCATGCTCTCCAGTTCTGCACTTACCAAACACGCCAAATGTTCCTACGGTTGATACTTCGAAAAGAACAGAGTTAAAATTGGGTGGAAGTTTTTCAGCAATTGACCTTCAATTCAATCATCTAATTCATAAAAAGCACATAGTTCAATTTTCTTCTACACTGCCAATGATATTATACTCAGAAAAGCCAGTGTTAAAAATTGGACTTGGTTATGGAAAAATAATTTCGGCTAGTCTCGATGAACGGTTTACTACATCTACCCAGCTGGGTTATAGTTTGCTGAACAATAGAACTTTTGGTGCCTTTGACTTCATATCTGATTATCATGGCGGAGGCGAAGAATCTAACGACATTTTAATTCATGGAAACCAATATCACATATCCCAATTGTTGTCAATGGGTTTCAAGACGGAAAAATATAACTTGACCAATTCTGCACATCTTGAACTTGGATATTCTCCAAAGGCCGGTTTCACCAGAACCACGTACAATGGACATTTTGGAACTCAACGCACATCTAGTTTTTCAATTGAAAATCTTTACTATGTCTTGGCTGGTTTCAATTTCCAAATCGCCTATTCAAATTGGTGTCTCTTTACAATTGGGACCAAAATTCCGATAAACACTAACTTTAACGAACCAGAATATAAAAAACTAATCTTCATTAACCGGGAATACATATATCTCCGAGCACACTTAAGATTAATACGTTAAAACAACCCCAACTGCCCACTTTCTGGTCGTTTAAACAAATCAGCATCTAGTTTTTTAAGCTCCTTTTTGGGTAAATACTTGGCTTGCGCTTTTTTAAATAATTGACTACATATCTCAGCGAAATGGCCTTCGCCTTTCATTCTTTTTCCCATTTGTGTTTCGCCCATTTGGCCGCCATGCATGGCTTTTATGTTGCTTAAAATCCGTTCTGCTTTTTCAGGAAAAGCTTTGTGAACCCAATCTTCAAAAACAGTGGCAACTACTCCATTTAATCTCACCATGATGTAACTAACCGCTTCTGCCCCGTTTTCAGCAGCCGCTTTTACCACATTGGGTATTTCATAGTCTGTTAACCCTGGAATTACTGGCCCCATTTGCGCCACAACGGGAATACCATTTTCAGACAATGCTTTTATGGCTTTGAGCCGCATTTTAACCGATGATGTTCTTGGCTCGAGTTTGCGTCTGGTTTCTTCTACTAATGTGGTAAGAGAAATAACCACCCTAACCAAATTCTTTTCGGCCATTGGTTGTAGAATATCTAAATCGCGAAGCACTAAAGCATTTTTGGTGATAATGCCAACTGGATTTTGGTACTCACTAAATACTTGCAGCAATTCTCTGGTTATGCCAAATTTTCTTTCGGCAGGTTGGTAGCAATCTGTATTGCCAGAGAGCATAATGGTTTCGGGTTTCCAACTCTTCTTTTCGAACCATTTTCTCAGTAATTCTGGGGCGTTTGGTTTGTAAAGCACCACTTGCTCAAACTCATTCGCGGCGTTGTAACCCCAATATTCATGGGTTGGCCTGGCGTAACAATAAGTGCAGCCATGCTCACAACCTTGGTAAGGATTTATTCCCCAATTTACTGGAATATCAAAGCTGGGAATCTTGTTTACAATAGACTTTGGAAATACCTTTTTGTAAACCGTTGGGTTCGTTTCATCATATTCTACATCTTCAAAATAAGTCTCATCAAGTTCAATGGCATTAAACTTATTGTGCAGCTTGTTTTGTGCACCGCGTCCTTTTTGAAATTGGTTGTTCATCTACCTAATAAAATTAGCAATACTGCCGCTTTTCTCGTTGCCGTCATCATAGCGAGGGTCAGGAATCATGTCAATTTTCCTCATGGAAATTACTTCTATGCTGAAAAAGCCGAACTCTTCTTCAACTGAGCCAATAATCTCATAAACTCCCCTTCCGCGAAAGCGATATTTGGCCGCCACATCAGGGAAATGCGTAGTGTCAAAAAAGTAACCATCTTGATCTAAGAAAGTGCCAAAATTCATGGCTTCTCTCTTAATGGTTTTGGTGTTTTTGGTAGTTACCAAATAACCCCAAATGGCAATTACTTGCCCTTTTAGTTTGGGCATATCTCTGGCCAACAAATCGGTTTTGGGTTCTTCGGCCAACAGGTTAAAGGGGTGGCAAAGCGGGTAGCCCAAAAGCTCAATTTCATCAAAAGCATTCTCCAATGGGTTTTTACTCAACTCTGGAATGGTGAATTTTCTGTGCTCTGCCTTAAACAAAGTGTCTTGCCTAAACTTCTTCTTTTCTTTATTTAGTTTGAAATGGGCTTCCCATAGCAACTCCCTTTTGTTTCTACCGGTAAACCTGAGTGCATTAATGCGCACCAAAAGCGTGGTTTGCTCTAAACCAATTGGCACCCGGTCTATAAAGTCATCAAAACTTTCAAATGGACCATTGTGAATACGCTCCAGCTCTATTCTCTTAGCAACATCGCCTTCTAAACCTTGAATAAAGCCAATACCTATAAAAATGTCTTTTCCTTTTATTGATGTAAGCGCTTTTCCATTATTTACGCACGGTGCATGAATATTTCCGCCCAACATTCTTGCTTCGTGCACATAAAATTCTGTTCTATAAAAACCGCCGCCATTGTTAATGGCAGCCACCATAAATTCTAGCGGATAATGTGTTTTAAGAAACAAACTTTGGTAACTCTCAACGGCATAAGATGCTGAGTGGCCTTTGGCAAAGGCATAGCCTGCAAAACTTTCTATTTGGCGCCAAACTTCTGCCGTTAGTTCTTGAGTGTAGCCTTTGCTGTGGCAATTGTCAAAAAACTTCTGTTTTACTTTCAAAAACTCATCTCTTGACCTGAACTTACCACTCATTCCGCGCCTAAGCACATCAGCTTCAGCCAGTGTTAAATCAGCAAAATAATGGGCTACCTTAATTACATCTTCTTGGTAAACCATTACCCCAAAAGTTTCTGGCATTATTTTAAATAAAACAGGATGCGCATCTTTTCGCCTTTCAGGGTCGCGAAACCGCTGAATGTACTCGCGCATCATGCCACTTTGTGCAACGCCAGGTCTAATAACTGAGCTTGCCGCAACTAAACCTAAATAGGTATCTACCTTTAGTTTGCTAAGTAGCATTCTCATGGCTGGCGACTCTACATAAAACGCCGCAATGGCCTTCCCAACTTTCAGGTTGTTGTTTATGTCTGGGTCTTCTTTAAAGCTCTTAACATCATGAATATCAACGGCAATTCCTTGGTTTTCAAGCACTATGTCAATTCCATCTTTAATTTTTCCTAAACCGCGCTGGCTCAGAACATCGAATTTGTAAAGACCGGCATCTTCTGCAATAACCATATCGAATTGAGTAGTAGCAAAACCCTTTGGTGGCATAAACGTAGCCGAGAAATGACTTAATGGATGTTGCGAAATGAGAATTCCACTTGAGTGAACACTACAATGGCTGGGAAATCCCGCTATCAATTGGCCATAGCGCAGCACCAGCCCTGCCATTTTATCAATATTCTTTGGGTTAAACTCCCCGGCTGAAAGCAAATCGATTTCGCGCTTTGGCAAACCGAAAACCTTTCCCAACTCCCTTATTACCGCTTTTTGTTGAAATGTGACATATGCACCTAAAAGCGCCACATTTTGGTGTTTGTCGAACAAATACTTGGTTACATCATCTCTATCGGTCCAAGAAAAATCTACATCAAAATCAGGTGGATTTTTTCTGTATAGATTAATGAATCGTTCAAAATATAAATCGAGCTCAATGGGATCAACATCTGTAATTCTTAGCAGATAAGCCACAATGCTATTAGCTCCACTTCCACGGCCCACGTAAGGATAATGCCGCATTCTGGCATATTGGGTCATGTCCCAATTCATTAGGAAATAGGAAGTGAAACGCTTTTCTTGAATAATCTTCAATTCGGTTTCAACTCGTTGCAGAACCGTTTCTGTTGGCTTTGAGCCATATCTATATTCTAGCCCTTGCTGGCATAGATATTTAAGCATTTCAACATCGTCTCGCTCCTTGCCAGAATCGCAAAAAACCGCCTTGTTTTTGTGCTCAGATTCATCGCCAAACTCAAAATATATTTGGCATTCAGAAAGCAGATTTTCAGCATTAGTAATCAAATAAGAATGTGCACTGTAGGCCATTCGCAATTCATCTGCGGTAAGAAACAAATGTTGCTCTTTGCCTTCTTCTGTTTTGGGCAGTTTACTCAGCAGTAGATTCTTATCGATTGACCGCAATAATCTGTGTGCGTTAAAGTCTGATTTATTGGTGAAAGTAGCGGTTTGCAACGCTACTAAATTGTGCTTAGCCACACTTAAGTTGCTGAACGACAGTTTGGCCAAGTGCTCTGGTCTAACGCCCACAAACTCGTTTTCAGCCAATTCAAAACCTGTGTATTTCTCTAATGGATAGACAATACTTACCTGCTCAAATCGTGGCGCTCTAGCTGGAATTTCAGGGTGTTTTGTTGTTAGAAATGGCGACAAGTAATGATTCATTTCTTGGTAGCCGCTGTTGTTCTTAGCCAAGGCTATAAATAGTTGATTGGCTCCATTTCTAAAGTCGATTCCTATGGCTGGCTGCATGCCTTTTAGTTGTGCCATTCGCACAAAATCTAAGCAGGCCGAAGTGCTATTAATGTCAGTTAATACAGGCCGTTCAATTCCGCTTTGCTCGTATAACTGCAGCAAATCTTTGGGCGAAATAGTGCCGTATTTGTAACTATAGTAGCTGTGAACATTAAGCAACATGCCTAACAAAAATGCCAAGAATTGCGCAGGGTTGGTGCGCTCCTTATAAAGTGATGAGTTTTGAGTCTTGAGTGCTGAGTCTTGAGTGCTGAGTCTTGAGTGCTGAGTCTTGAGTTTTGAGTTTTGAGTAATGTTAAAATCTAAATGTTGAATGTTTAATGAATGATTGGCATGTTTCTAGTTTCTGGTCTCTAGTTACACCAACCCTGATGGCTAATGGCTAGTCGCTATTCGCTAATTCTCTATTCACCTCAGCTTCCTATTTGGTAAGTTACTGTTTGGAAAGTTACTAAGTAGTAAGCTATCTTTGATGTTATGAAAAGTTCTAAAGGCAATAATCCTTTTGTTTTTGGTTTAACCCAGAAAGAAAATGCTTTCACTAACCGAACAGAAGAAATTAACCAATTGCATCAGCTTTTTTCTAATAACATCAATTGCATATTGGTTTCTCCCAGAAGGTGGGGAAAATCATCGTTGGTGAGAGAATGCGCTAAAGTTCTTAAAAACAAAGAAAAAAAATTGCAGTTCTGCTTTCTCGATATGTTTTCAGTTAATAGTGAGCAAGAGTTTTATCAAGAATTTGCCACTCAACTTATAAAAGCCAATACCAATAAAGTACAAGACGTTTTATCTCAGACGGGAACGTATTTCAAAAAAATAGTACCTAAAATATCTCTTGGCCTAAGCCCAGAGAGCAGTGTTTCGCTAAGTTTTGATTGGCAAGATGTACAAAAACACAAATCGGAAATACTAGATCTTGGGCAAAAAATTGCTGAGCAGAAAAAGATAAACCTGGTGGTTTGCATAGACGAATTTCAGAGCCTAAGTCGGTTCGACGATCCGCTCCAATTTCAGCGATCGCTTAGAGCAGTATGGCAAAATCATGACAAGGTGAGCTATTGCCTTTATGGCAGCAAGCGAAACATGATGGAGCATATTTTCAACAACCGCAAAATGCCCTTTTACCGCTTTGGAGAATTCATTCCACTCCAAAAAATTGAAGAAAAACACTGGATTCCCTTCATAAGAAAAGGCTTTAAAACAGGCGATAAAAACATTTCTACCGAACATATAAAATGGATTGTAGAAAAAATGGATTGCCACCCATACTACGTGCAACAGCTTTCATATCATGTATGGAACACTACAATAGAAGAAGTAACCCAAGAAATTCTTGATGAATGTTTAAACCGCATTATTGAGCACAATGCTTGGATGTACGAACGCGAAGTTGAAGGCTTAAGCAGAACACAGCTTAACTTGGTTAAGGCCATCATAAACAAAGAAGAACAATTAAGCAGTAAATACACCTTAGCTAAGTATGATATGGGCACTTCGGCAACTGTAACTAAGAACAAGAAAATACTAGAGCAGAATGATGTAATTATTAAACAAAACCAACAAATTACCATGGTTGACCCTGTTTTTGTGTTATGGATGAAACAACGTTTCGATCTAAATCGCTACTAACAACAGCTTCCTATTTGATAAGTTACTAAGTAGTAAGTTACTGTTTGGTAAGCCGATTCAAAATTCAATCTTGATTGTCTAAGGCTAAAGTCTGCTAGGCGAATAGATCCCTGCCCGAATGGCTGGTGGCTAATGCCTAATTCAATGTTAAATTCTAAATATTGAATGTTCAATGAATGATTGGCATGTTTCTAGTTCCTGGTCTCTAGTTTCTTGTAATTGTCTAATGTCCAAGGTCTGAAAATCGAAAACGAGCATCTCAAATTCTCATCCGTTATTTCAACCGTGGGTACCATCGCACTATTGACTAGCCCCTAGTTACTAATCTCTCCAAAGCCCTAATGGCCAGTCGCTATTCGCTAATTCTCTATTCCCTAATCACTGCCGCCTATTAGCCAAAAGCGGTGGTGGGCCGCCGGTAAATGGATTGCCTCTGCCAATGGTTCTAGCTTCTATGCCCGATGCTCTTAATACCGACCGTTCACCAAAACGGTTGCGCACGTGGTCCATGGCATTGTACAGGTTAATGGTGCGTTTTACGTTTTCGAACAAATCGGTTTGGTAGTTTCCGCTTACCAAATGGCTAAACTTAATGCCCACCAAACGCACCAATACGCGGCGATTGTAGAGCTTATCAAAAAGTTCTTGCGCAGCAGGCAGCAGCACATGATCGGCAGATGTATAAGGAATGCGCTTTTGCAAGGTCTGCGTATCAAAATCTGAATAGCGCACTTTTACCGTAATGCACGAAGTAAGCTTTTGTCCGCGGCGCAATTGAAAAGCCAAATTCTCGGTCATAGCAGTGAGAATACCTTTTAGTTTCTGCACATCAATGGTGTCTTTATCAAAAGTGCGCTCGGTAGAAATAGATTTTCTTTCTTGGTAGGGAATTACCACACTGTGGTCTATACCATTGGCGCGCTCCCAAAGCATGCGGCCGTTTTTGCCAAACACATTCTCCATAAGCTCCACTGGCATTTGTTGAATGGTTTGCAAGCGCTTTACTCCCAAATTGCGCAGGGTTTGGTAGGTTTTAGGCCCTACCATGGGCATTTTTCTCACTGAAAGTGGTGCTAAAAATGCTTTTTCAGTGCCCTTGTAAATTTCTATCTGATTGTTGGGCTTTGCTTCGCCAGTGGCAATTTTAGAAACGGTTTTGCTAGCCGAAAGCCCAAACGAAATAGGCAAACGGGTTTCTTTTATAACCTTAGCACGTAGTTCAGATGCCAGTTGGTAGCAACCAAAAAAGCGATCCATTCCGCTTAGGTCCATATAAAACTCATCAACCGATGTTTTCTCAAAAATGGGCACATGTTCTTTAATAATATCGGTAACGTGGTCTGAGAATTTCATGTAATTGCCAGAGTTGCCACGCACCACAATACCTTCTGGGCAAAGCTGGCGAGCCATTTTCATGGGCATGGCAGAGTGCACACCAAAAGCGCGAGCCTCGTAGCTACAGGCAGCCACCACACCCCTATCGGTAGTGCCGCCAATAAGCACGGGTTTACCCATTAGGCGTCTATCCAATAAACGCTCTACAGACACGAAAAAGGTGTCCAGGTCCATGTGAACGATGGCTTTTGTCATTTCTCCGCATGTTTGGACTAATTGGCTTCGCTGCAAGGACTTTTGATGAGACTATATGCCTTGACAGACAGCTAATTAGCCAGACTAATTTTCCTGTTTTTTTAAACCTGCCTTACCCTTTAAGCTTCGCTTCGAAACTCAATGCATAAGCCAGGTTTAATTTCCCATTAAAAAATGGGGACATGCAATTTAGCCAATTGGCTTTTGCCGCGATCTTATGTTTCGATGAAAAAAAAATGATGTTTTGAAGTTTGCCCATTTGCAGCTTTTTTGGGCAAGATGAATGCGGTAAACGCAAAGATGGTGCGCTTGGTTTTTTTTTCAGTCGATAGTCGATAGACCAC
>JAGQWA010000121.1 GCA_020437725.1 Bacteroidota bacterium
AAGTTGCTGGCCGATACCATGATATCAACCTTTATGGTGTTTGAGCTCAAACTTTGTCCGGCCAGATTATAGGCCCTTACCCTGTAGTAGTAAACACCTGATGGCACGCCTACCACAAGGCTGGTCGCATTGCCTACTTCTTTGTTTGTATAGGTTGAAACCATATCGGTAAACGACTCATCCTTAGCAATGTCTATGTAATAACCATCGGCACCTGCCACTGCATTCCAGTTGGCAGTAAAACCAACCTTGGCTTCTACGTTTGTAGCCTCAGTAGCAACAGGGGTAATGGGCACTCCAGCCGCTGTCAATCCGCAAATGGCAAAGATTCCGGTACGTGAAGTTGAGTTTTGTTTTTTAAACGAAAGTTTTGTCACTACCTTGGTTTCATCCACATCAAGTTCACTGTCATACAATCTTGGGTTTCCGGTGTTGTCATCATAACTATCTCCTGTTCTGGTGATGCGTCCCATACCTTGTATGGCGGGGTTAGCGCCATTAAACCAGTCTGCTACCGTAAAACTTTTTTCTTGGGTGGTATTGTCGCTATAGGTAACGGTAACCGTAAAGGTTGATGCGCCTTGGGCACTTGCCGAAAGAATGGTGAGCCTATCAAATGCACTCGCTTTTGCCAGGGCTAATTCTCCGCTTTGGTCTCCGGTAAGCAACAATACATTGTTTTGCGTGTAGGAGGCCAATTGGTAAGTGATGTCTTCGTCGGTTATACTGATGATTTTTCCATCGTTAGGCAGGCCAAACTGACCACCTGTAGTTCCATACCTAAATTCTTTAGAATACATAACATGGTCTGAACCCGTAACTCCAGGATCGTCAAAAGTTACGCTTGTTACCGCAGAAGCATCTCCTCCGGTACCTTCGGCTATTACATCTTCATTAAACCCAGTAACCGAAATGGGAAGCGTAACCGGTTTGTTGGTTTCAGGTGCTCTGTTGAGGTTAAAACCAACATGGGCAAACTCATAAGATGCTGTATAAGACCAATCCATATCTACCAATGCAGCGCCGCGGGCCATACTGCTGGCTAATGAAATGTATTGTTGGCCATTGTTATGATTGCCGGTATTGTCGTTGAAAGTTGCTTGTTGATGGTTTGCGGCTGTAATATCGGTAGATGATGCTCCACTATTTACTGCTATGAAATCACAGGCCAGATCGTTATTTTCTGAAGTAATGGTAAGAGATGCCAATGAAGCCGTTGTGGTGTTGTTGGTTAGGTTATCGTAAGGCGTATTTTGGTCAATACCGTGAAAAGACTGTGCCCCCAGGCTGCTGAAAAAGGCTTGATTGCCGGCGGTTGCCACTATATCGCCAGTAATGGCATTGCCGCTGCCTAAGGTTTTTACAAATACGCTCAATTGAGCTGCACCAAAGTCAACCGATTTTACCAGTGTCATAGCATTGTCGCTACCTGTACCAAAAGTAGCGGTGGCAGTTTGGGTGTTTCTAAAGTTCACCGCGGCTACGGTCAATACCCTGTTTTCACCGGCAGGTACGGTAAAGTTAGCAAGCGTAAGTCTGTCATCAGGCGTTACCACGCTGTTTTTTGCAGCCGATGCTTCATTGTTGTCATATAGTTCATAGCCACCAAAAGGCTCACTGTTTAAGTTGAGTGCTACATGGGCTATATCAAAAGAAGAAGGTGTTTTCCAGGTCATATTAACATTAGGTGCGCCTTTTCGCAGGCTACTTCCTAAACTAATGTATTGCTGGCCATTGTTGTGGTTGCCGGTGTTGTCAATATAGGTAATTCTTTGGTTGGCATCGGCACCTATACTTGCGGTTGACGATCCCGTGTTGACCGCAATAAAATCACAAACCAAATCGCCAATTTGTGAGGTTACTTGCTGAAACATATAAGTTGTATTAGCGGTATTAGAAGTAACTCCATCAACAGGTGTAACTTGATTGATATGTTCAAAAGTTTGCGCACCAATTGTGCTAAAGTATGCTGCATTGCCAGCGGTGGCCACTATATCGCCGGTAACTGCATCGCCGCTGCCCATTGGTAATATAAAAATGCTGAGTTGCGCTGCGCCAAAATCTATTGACTCTACAAGTGTCATCGCATTATTGCTGCCCGTGCCAAATGTGGCCGCAGGGGTTTGTGTATTGCGAAAGTTAACCGCAGCCACGGCTAGTAGGCGGTCTTCACCGGCCGGAATTGTGAAATTGGCCAGGGTTATCCTATCATCAGGTGTGGCAACACTGTTTTTTGCTGAAGTGCTCCCATTATTGTTGTAAAGGCTTACGGGGCCTAATGTGGCATAGTTTAAATTAAAAGCAATTTGGGCAAAATCAAATGAAGAAGGGAAAGTCCAATCCATATCTACAGATGATGCACCTTGCTTTAGGCTACTACCTAAGTCTATGTATTGCTGGCCGTTGTTGTGGTTGCCGCCATTTTCTACCATGACAATGGCTTGCTCAATTTGTGCAGAAATGTAGCTTTTTGCATTGCCACTGTTTACCGCCGTAAAGTCGCAAACCATATCGTTTATGGCAGAACTTACTGTGAGTGAACTGCTTGTGCCAGTTGATGTATTGGATGAAATACCATCAAAAGGTTTGGTTTGATCTATGTTGCTAAAAGAATAGGCCAACATAGTTGTAAAATAGGCTCCACCTGTTCCTGATGCCACAATATCGCCGGTGATTTCAGGACCACTGCCCAATACCATAGCAAACACGCTGAGTTGTGCTGCGCCAAAATCTACCGATTTTACAAGAGTCATGGCATTTGAGCTTCCGCTACCAAAAGTGGCATTGACGTTTTGTTGGTTTGCGAAGTTGACTACCCCTACCATCAACAGCCTATCGTTACCGGCGGGCAAGGTGTAGTTAGGGTTTGAGATGCTGCTTAAAGGGTTTGATACACTGTTTTTATAAACAGAGTGAGGATTTCCATTATAAACCGGATTTGCCTGGAGTTGCCACCCAAAAAAGAAGGTGAGTAAAACTAGGCTTAAAAGTTGTTGTGTTTTCATTGAATCAAAATTTTAAAATGAATGATTCGAATGTTCACAAACCCCATTTCCCAAAAAGGACATTCTATAGCCCAAAACGGACATGCCCAAAACAGACAGTATTAAGCCTTAAATATCAATAAGTTAAGAATTACTGACAATTAAAAATCCCGCCTAAAAAATTAAATTACTCAAAGTATTCACTAGGTTTTTTACCAAAACGATTGAAATAATCTTTGGTAAAATGACCTGCACTTTTAAAACCACAGGCATACATTACTTCTGCAACTGTGGCATATTGCTGTTGCTCTAAAAAGGTTCTGGCTTGGGTTAACTTTAACTCCTTTATTAAAGTGTTTGGGGTTACTCCTTTTAGTCTCTTTATGTTTCTACGCAATTGCCTTTCGCTATAACCTACTTGTTCAGCCAAATCAACCACATTAAATTCGTTGTTGCTTATATTGGCTTTTATGGCTTCTAGTATCTTATCTATCTGCAAATCATCGTCGGTACTAATTGGTTCTTGTTCATTATTAGCTTCTATTCTGTTTGCAGCTTTACTTAGTAAATTATTTACACGTGCCAATAATTCTCTGGCATAAAAGGGCTTGGTGATATAATCATTAACCCCAATTTCTAGCGCAGTAAGTTTATCAGCATCATCTGCCCTTGCTGTAACCATAATTACGGGTATGTTTTTGGTTTCTTCATTTGCTTTTAATGCTTCAAGAAGCTCCATTCCATCCATTTCTGGCATCATCAAATCGCTTGTAATAAGGTCTATTTTTCGCTTTGATAATACATTAAGGGCTTCTCTACCATTTTCGGCTTCGTAAATTCTGGCATTTGCACCCAAAATACTTTTAATGTAGAATCTCATTTCTTCATTATCGTCAACCACCAAAATATTGGCATTATAATGTGTGCTTTTTAAGTCAATATTAGGAGTTGTTTCAAAATTTAACGCTTTATCATCTACGATAAAATCTTCGGTTTTTGCACCTTGCTTTGAAGTATTTGCCTTGAAAATAAATTTAAATCGGGCTCCTTCGTTGTAAGTTTTGTCTAGCTCAATTTTTCCACCCATTAAATGTGCTAACTCGCTAGACAAGGCCAAACCCAGCCCAGTTCCACCCGCCTTCTCTCCTTCTTTAGACTGATAATATCTATCAAAAATTTTGTCTTGTTCTACCCTGTCAACGCCTTTGCCTTGGTCGGTTACTGTTAGGCAATAAACGGTGTGTTCTAAGTTTTCTAACTGAACTTCAATTTTAGTATTTGCTGGGGCATGTTTTATAGCGTTAGTTAGCAAATTATTAATGATTTTCTCGGTATTATCAACATCAACTTCTGCCACAAGCTCACTGTCTATATCGTTTATAAAAACAAGTTTTGCGCCTTTGAGTAAGGCTAACGATTCAAAAGACAGCACTACCCTTTTTACAAAACTCGAAACATTTATAGAGCTCAATCTTAAATTCATTTTACCAGAATCTATCTTACTTAAGGCCAAGATTTCACTTACCCGTTTTTGTAAGCTTTTTGCATTTTTAAGGGTAAGATTCATCTGTGCTTTAACTACTTCTGGAACCTTTATATCTTTTTGGCTTAGCAGATTTTCTACGGGCCCCACAATTAGAGTTAGTGGATTTCTAAGCTCATGAGAAATATTGGCAAAAAAGTGGTTTTTCATTTTGTCTAAAGACTTTAGCTCTTCGGCTTGATGCTCAATGATCTTTTTGTCTTCTCTAATTTTCTTAGTCCTTTTTTCAACTTCAGACTCTAAAGTTTGCTTTTGTTTTTGGAGCGTTCGGGTTCTTAAATGGATAAAGAGTATTGAAACTGCAAGCAGTATTAGAACTACTAATACAATGAACCAAGTTCTTAGGTAAATGGGTTTAAGGGCTTGTATCTGGAACTTAAGCTCCTTATCTGAAATAAACCCATTAGGTAAACGTGCACGTACGGTTATTTGGTGCTTGCCAAAAGGCAGAACATTAAACGCCAACCTATTTGATGGGAGTTTCTTCCAGTTTTCATCGCTTTTGAATTTGTAGCTGAATTCTACCTGATCGTAATACTCAATGCTATTGGTGGCCAAATCAAATGACAAGAATCGATCTTGTGGCTCAATGGTTATGGTACCATCCTTATTAAATTGGTTGGTTACCTGACTTATTTCATTGCCACCTTTTTGGTATAGCCATACATCGGCAACAAATGGAATTAGCGAAGGTTTATGCGATAGGTTATCGCTAATAGAGTCTGGATGGAAGTGTACCAATCCCTTTACTCCACCAAATATTAGTGAGCCATCGGCCTCTTGTAAATGCGAGATTCTATTAAACTCGTTGCTCAATAAACCATCGCTTTCTAAAAACACCCTTGCTTGATGTGTTGTTTTATTGAACCGAACAATTCCGTAGTCTGTACTCAGCCAAAGTTGGCCATTATTATCAGCATAAACCGAATGAACAATGTTGGTTCCGTTATGACCAAAATCAAAGTATTGCGTGCTCTTAGATGTTAAATCATATTTCACAAGGCCCTTGCCGCCACTAGCTAGCCAAAGTACTGAGTCATCTACATACAAGTGTTGAAATTCTGAAACACCGTTAACTTCATCAAGTACCTTTAGAAATTCTCCTGTTTTCTGATTCCATGTAAACAAACCTGCTGTAGAGCATAACCAAAAATCGTTTTCGGTCTTGGGCTGAATAGCGTATATGGTGGCTTGGTTAAGCTCAGGATATTGTGTGGACGAAATAAAGTGGTCTTCTCTTGTACTAAGGTTGTACTCGTGCAGGCCAAAGGTGCTGTAAAACAAAGAGTTGCCAACAATATGCATGCTCCATACTTCATGAGCCATTGGCAAAGGGTAACTTTTTACGGAGTGGTTTGTATCAATTTCGTGCAAAACCGCTCTACCAGCAGAGTAGCCTTTGCCATTATGGGTAATGGCGCAAAAACCTACATCACTAAGGTGGTTGGTAAGGGTATTTGATTTTTTATTCCACGTTTTTAGACCCTCGAAGTTGCAGACAAGATAATTACTACCAACCTTTACTATACTTCTATACCCACCCAATGCGCCATTGCTAAAGCTATTAAATTTTGAAGGATGTAAACTAAAGATATTGAGTCCGCTACTTGTGGGCTGAAGTATGATGTGCTCTATAAAAAGATCGGTATTGTTTACATATTCTTGCTCATTTGTGTAAGCGTAATAGGTTTTGCCCAAAGAGTCTAATAAGTAGCTGCTGCTTCTAACAGAAAACCACAATCGGCCCGAATACTGGTGCCACCTAGCATATTCTGATGGCAATTGCACCATGCTGTTCTCCATTTGATTGTATCCCCATTCACCACCAACCCATTTAAGTTTATTTCCATCAATTCGGTATAACGAATCGTAGGCGTAAAGCCATTTGCCGTGTTCGGCAAAACGCATGTCAACATAAAATTCGCCGCGCCAGGTTTTTAGATGTTTGGTAGATACGGCTTGTAGCAGTTCACCTTTCACATTCCTTTTGGTGATTTTGTTGCTTTGCCATTCTTGAAACCAAAAGGTGCCATCTTGGTTAGATGCTATGAACTCAACAGGAATTCCATAGTTTAGTTTAATAGCTGTTTCTCCTTGTTTTTTAAGAAACCAGAGGGTTTCGCCATTTTTATCAGCTCTAAAAACAATTTCGTTTTCGTTGCCAAATACGGCGTTAATATCTGTCTTTTCCAGATCTGCTAAACCTGAATATTCTGAGAAATCGACTATGTTTTCTTCAACCGCATGAAAAAAAGTAATGTCATTAATTACCTCTGTAGTTCGGCTTTTGTGAACGCACCATAGTACGTTGCCATCGGCAAACAACAATTCAATGTTATTGTCTGCAAGGCCTTGTTGGGTGTAAAACGATTTAAATCTTTTTCCATCGAATCTATTGAGTCCGTTTCTAGTGCCTACCCACACCAAGCCTCTTCCATCAACTACTACGTTTCTAGCATCGTGGTGCGATAAACCATGCTCAACACCAAAATGTTCTACATTAGAAGTGTATCGTTGGGCCGATGCCAGAGTAGATGCAAAAAGTAAAAAATTTAGAACAATAGCCCGCACACGGCAATAATAATATTTACTGCAAGTACTGGTTCAAAACATGACCAAATTCTTTGTATTGGTGTTTTTCATGCTTTTTGGTTAGTCGAGTGCTTGGCATACACTTCCACCATTTTTCGATATACAATGGGGCTGGTAATTAGGTAATTGCAATTTTTGACCATTGCACGGATGGGTTAATATGTTTTATGGCGGAAAATGTGAAATAGTTACCACTCACAATGGGGCAAGAATAAGATTGTGCAGCATAGGGTTGAATTTAGTCCTTTAAATGTTTATTTAAAAAATTAATATGGTGTACGCATAATGTTTGACCATAACAGTTTTAATAAAAACCGGATTATTATTTGGATACCCTTTAATTCGCTGGGATAAGTCTTAATTTATTATCATAAAAAAGCGCTGCCTTTACAGACAGCGCCATACTCAACCATAAATGAGAAAGCTATTTTGAGTATTGAATATAAAACTTCTCGGGCGATGCATCAACCATTACAGTAACCATGCTAACCAAACCAGCATCACAATCTGGATTTGACTTGGTTTCTACCGCATCTTTTTGTTTAACATTTTTGATTGATGTAACATGAAACTTGTTCACCATTGTCATTGTATCACCTTTGTATAAATAGGTTATATAGTTATAGAATGTATAGGGCGAAGACTCTTCATCAAACTTAAGTTCGTTAACACTTCTTTTTGTTGGATACTTTGCCATATCGCAGCTTTTGTAAAAACCACTAGCCACACTAAATTTTCCATAATATCGCTTTGCGCCAGCAGGAATTTTTTCTGATGGCCGCTCATGAGCTGTTTTTTCTATGTTGGTATGTGCCGTAGATTTCTTTTTACTCGAGCTTTTAAAAAGAAAGTTATTGACCGAAGAGTTCTGGTCTTCTTCAACCACCATTTTGGTGTGAGTAGTTGTAGTAGAGTTCTCATAATAGTCGTAGGTCCAGCCATTTTCTACATAGAATGACTGATCTACCAAAATGGTTACTTCATCATTGCTAATATTTTGTGCAGTAAAACCTACGTTGCCACCCAAACCCCATAATGAATAAGAAGTGCGTAAATGGTTATTCTCAAATACTACTTGATTGTCTTTAATTGACCCACCCTGGGGTTTAGTAGTATAAACTTGATAATAACTTTTGCTGCACGATGCAGCTAATAAACCCACAACTGCCAAACTAAATAATTTTTTCATAATCATAAATTTTTACTAATTTTAATTTTAATAATTTACTAACTTATTGCTGATGTAAAAATAGTTGCGCTAATAGCTGCTTTTAAGGCTATAAAACCAACTGCAGCATTTTGATAATGAACGACCTTTTTCTGTAGCTAATATGCTATTCGGGTATGCAGAAGTATTCTTTCATGCCGCTTACATCAAAGGATTCTTCGTTGCTTTTTCTATTAAGATCGCAGTATTCTTTGTCGCAGAAGCGACCTAATAATGTTGTATCGGCGTCTATATCGCCATTCAGTTTCTTTTCGTTTATGTTCACTTCGTAGCAATGGCCGCATACTTCTTCGCATTTTTGGCAAGAAGACAAGCCAAAACAGACAAGCATAATAGTTGCAATTATTATTTTCATGATCTAAGTTTTTTTATGAGTTTATTCATGAAGTAAAACAAGCCTAA
>JAGQWA010000122.1 GCA_020437725.1 Bacteroidota bacterium
AGTAATTAGTGAGTAGGGACTAGAGAATAGAAATTAGCCATTAGAGAAACTCACTCAACACTCAACACTCAACATTCAACACTCAACACTCAACATTCAACACTCAACATTAAAAAATGACCATAGACAAATCAAAACCCGTAATGGTAACCGGCGCAAACGGATACGTTGCTAGCTGGTTGGTAAAGCGACTATTAGAAGAAGGATTTACTGTGCATGCAGCGGTTAGAAATCCAGCAAAAACGGAGAAACACGCGCACCTTGATGCTGTGGCTGAAAAAACGTCGGGAAACATTAAATATTTCGCTGCCGATTTATTAACCGAGGGCTCTTATGCCGAAGCCATAGAAGGTTGCCAAGTGGTATTCCATACAGCATCGCCTTTTATTTTAGAAGTTAAAGACCCACAGAAAGACCTAATAGATCCAGCGGTAAAGGGAACAGCCAATGTGCTAAACCAGGCCAACAAAACTCCAAGTGTAGAAAGGGTTGTAGTTACCAGTAGTTGTGCTGCCATTTATTGTGATGCTATTGATACAGTCAATGCCCCAGGCGGACAGCTAACCGAAGAAGTTTGGAACACCACCGCTTCAATAGATTACCAGCCATATTCATACTCAAAAACCTTGGCTGAAAAAAAGGCATGGGAAATTGCCAATGCACAGAACCAATGGCAATTGGTAACCATAAACCCAAGTTTTGTAATGGGGCCAGCTTTAAATGCAGGTACAACTACATCAGAAAGTTATACGCTTTTAAAACAAATGGGCGATGGAACCTTTAAGTCTGGCGCACCAAAAATGGGAGTTGGTGTGGTAGATGTAAGGGATGTAGCAGAAGCACATTTTCAGGCCGGGTTTAACCAAAATGCACAAGGCCGCTACATTACCAGTGCACATAACACCAATTTTTTCGACATGGCACAAGCCATGGTGCCTAAATACGGAGACAAATATCCGCTACCCAAAAAAGCATTGCCAAAATGGTTGCTCATGTTGGTTGGGCCAATAGTAAACAAAGCATTTACGCGTTCGTTTATTAAGAAAAATGTAAATGTTGAGTGGAAAGCCGATAACTCAAAAATCAAAAGGGAATTAGGTGTTCAGTTTCGTTCTTTCCAAGAAACCATAGAAGACAGCTTTCAGACAATGATTGACAATGGAATGATATAGGATCTGAAAGTTCAAGGTTTAAAGTTTAAATTGACTTTGAACTTCGCCCTTGAACTTTAAACATATTTTCATTAAACTCAGTGAAATGAAAGTTATAATAACCGGTGCCACAGGCATGATTGGCAAAGGCGTTTTGCTCGAATGCCTTGATGATGAAAGAGTAACAAAAGTGTTGGTGCTCGGAAGAAATTCTGTGGGTATCAAACACCCCAAACTTCACGAAGAAATTCATAAAGACTTTAGCACTTTTCATTCTAGGCAAGCTATGCTGGCTGAATACGATGCCTGCTTTCACTGTATGGGGGTTAGTGCCGCTGGCATGAGCGAAGAAAAGTACACTACCCTAACCCATCTTTATTCAATGGCATTGGCAATTTCTTGTTACAAAGCCAACTCAAAAATGACGTTCATTTATGTGAGTGGAACAGGAACTGACTCAACCGAAAAAGGCAGGGCCATGTGGGCCAGAGTAAAAGGTAAAACCGAAAACGATATTTTAAAATTAGGATTTAAGCAGGCTTTTATGTTCCGACCAGGAGCCATCAGGCCTTTACGTGGTATAAAATCAAGAACTAGGCTTTATAGAAACATCTATAGAGTAATGAGCCCGTTCTGGCCCGTTTTTAAGGCATTGATGGGCAAAAATTTAACAGATACGGTTAGAATTGGCAAAGCCATGATAAACGCAGTGGATAAAGGCAATTCTGAAATTTATCTTGAAAATCCACAGATAAATTCATTGGCGGCAAAGTCATAAGTGTATTTCACCAGTTAGGTAAATAATCATTCATTTCAAGTTCTTTTTCTTCACGTTCTTTGAACATGAAAATTTGAATATGAAACAACTTTTTCAAATACTATTCTTGGCTTTGGTGGCCAATTACACGGTTGCTCAATCTGATTCAACAGCTAATAGCGGCTTGCAGCTGAGCGGATTTGCAGATGCTTATTACTCATACAATAGCAACAAACCACAAGTTGACGGCAACTGGGGTTCAACAGGTGTAGGTAGAATTTTTGATGGGGAGCACGACCACATGGCGCTTAACATGTTGCAACTAAAAAGTACCTACACCACTGGCTATTTTGAGTTTGTTGGCGACCTACTTTTTTGGCCCCGGAGCAGAGTTGGCGCAGTTTGGCAATACAGGTACTTCAGTTTCTATTAAGCAAGCCTATTTTAAGTGGAATGCCGATGAAAAACTACAGTTTACCGTAGGCCAATTTGGTACGCACATTGGCTACGAAGTGGTTGACGCACCTGATAATTTTAACTACAGTTTATCATACTTATTCGGCAACGGTCCATTTTACCACGTAGGTCTAAAGGCTGATTATACTTTTAACGATAAATGGAGTGGAATGCTGGGATTGCTAAACGGCTGGGACCATATTATTGACAACAACCACGCTAAAACCCTTGCCGCACAATTACGATTTGAGCCAAATGACAATGCCATTTTATACCTAAACTACATTGGCGGAAACGAAGACCCAACATCATTTACCGGCGATACATTGGCTGATTTTAAACAGATGATTGACCTTACCGCAAGCACTGCCGTAGGCGAAAGATTTACAGTTGGAATAAACTCAGCATTTGGGCTTTACCATGTAGAGGCAACACCTTATAAAAACTGGTGGGGCACCGCACTTTATTTACAATATGCAGTGGTAAATAATTTTAAGATTGGCGCGCGGTACGAGTATTTTAACGATGAACAGGCTGTGCAATATTTAGGCACAAGCTATAGTGGGTTTACACTTACCGGCAGCATTGAAACAGCAAACGGCCACGTATTTATAAAACCTGAATTTAGGCTCGACAACGCCAAAAACGCCATTTATAGCAAGGGCAACGATTGGGCAAAAAATCAGCGAACCTTTGGTATTGCCGTGGTGGGTAGGTTTTAAATTCAATGCCCCCCAATAACCGTCTTTAAAAAATCAGGCGCTTGCATTACAGGCTTGGTGCTGTAGTAAAAATCGTCGGTATCGTCTGTTATTAAATAGTCTATTCCAAATTTTAGGGCTGAGTAATATTGAATACCATCTTCTACATCAACCACCTTTTTATTGGCGATTGCTTGTTTGGTACAGGCTTCATCAATGGTGGTGATGGAAAGGTGTTTCAGCAATAATTCAATTTTCTTCTTAGCCAATTGCTCGCCGCTCTTTTTAGCTGAAAAATAAAAAGCAATGGCCACGCATACCGGCGATGTACAGAGTGTAAACCCTTCTCTATCGGCCAAACTCAACACTTTAGCAGCAGAGCTAAATAGTGGATATTCCTTATTTAAAACGGCTATTAGAATGTTGGCATCAACAAATATTGTCATGAATACTTGTGTTTTTAATGGCTGATGCTATTTCCTTTCTCTAAAATCTTGTTTTGTGCTTTTGCGGCTTCGCGTTTTGTATTCAGCCTTGCCTTCGGCCACCATTTGCACCCAATCTGATACAGGTAAATCTTCTAAACTGGCATAGCCTTTTTCGGTGGTTTTTCTTAGCAAAAACTCGCATAGGCGCGATAAGCTTATGTTGTGCTGCTTGGCAAAAACCTTGGCATTTTCTATTACCGATTGTTCAAAGCTTAGGGTTACTTTGGTGTTCATAGCAATGTTCTTTTTTCAAATTTACGTAATGAATTTGTTTTTATTACGTAGTAATTTGCCTTTTGTTAATGCTTTAGAGTTTGATGCACGAGATTTTTAGCCCTGCATTTGGTATTATGGCTCATTTATTCTTGAAACTGGATAATATTTGACGCTACCAGAAAGTCACTTTTGTTGCGAAAAAATAATGGAATGAGAATTCTATAAATTGAACCCCCAACAACTCCAAGCAATGAACAAAAAACAATTTGGTGGTAAGCTTACTCCTGAGCTAGAAGCACAATATGCCCAATCGCCGCAATGGAAAAACGGGCAGTTTGAAAACTTGGTTGAAACCAAAATGGAGTTTAGCATTTGGTCGTTGCCGCATATGCTCTACACGCAGTTTATTGATAAAAAAGACCGCGACCCTAAAAAGCCACTACCCGTTGCCAATTTTGATATAGAAGCATTTTTAGCCGATGATGTTCCCTTTAAATATGTGTGGTACGGCCACTCAGTAGTGCTATTAAGATTAAATGGCAAAACCATTGTAATTGACCCCATGATGGCGCCAAATGCCGGACCTATTTCGCCCATTCCGGTAAAACGGTATTCAAAAAATACGCTTGATATTATTGATGAATGGCCAGAGATTGACCTTGTGCTGCTTACCCATGATCATTACGACCATTTGGATTTGGCAAGTATGGAGAAGCTAATGCCAAAAGTGAAGCAGTTTTACGTGGCCTTGGGCTGCAAAAGGCACCTTGCTTTTTGGGGAGCCGATGAAACCAAAGTGAAGGAATTTGATTGGTGGGATGCTGCAGAATTCAACAACATTTCCATCACATTTACCCCTACCAGACATTTTTCTGGTCGCGGATTAAAAGACCGCGCAAAATCGCTTTGGGGTGGTTGGGCACTTAAAACCAACAACCACAACATATACTTTAGTGGTGATGGTGGCTATGGCGACCATTTTAAAGAAGTAGGCAAAAAACTGGGCCCTTTTGATTTTGGTTTTATGGAATGCGGCCAGTACAACAAGCAATGGCACCAAATTCATATGTACCCCGAAGAAAGCGTTCAAGCCGCCAACGATGCTGGAGTGAAAAAAGCTACACCCGTGCATTGGGCAGGTTTTTCGCTCGCACAGCACACTTGGGTCGAACCGGCCAACAGATTTGTAACCGCCGCAAATGAAGAGGGCCTAAACACCGTGTATCCTGAGCTTGGAAAAGTATATACCTTAACCAATAATTGTGAGCGACTTTGGTGGAGGCAATGATTGAAAATCTAGAAATTAAAAATTCCGTCTTCTACCTTTATTTACTTGGAAAGGAGATGGTTCTCAACAACAAACATGATAGTTTCTAAAGACATAAGCCTTGTAAAACTGCTAAGCTGGACATGGTACCACATTCTTTGGCTTTTTGGCGCGGCCGCGTTGGTGGCTTATTGGTACGATACCAAAACCATTGAATTTGCTATTCCGTGGTTGCCGGTTTCGGTAATTGGTACGGCAGTAGCGTTTTACGTGGGTTTTAAAAATAATCAAGCGTACGATAGAATGTGGGAAGCTCGCAAAATTTGGGGTGCTATTGTAAACAGCAGTCGCAGCTGGGGCATGTTGGTTGATGGTTTTGTAACTGACCATTTTAGAAAAACTGACGATGGCGAAGCCAATATTCAAGAAGCCAAAAAGGTGCTTGTTTACCGCCATATTGCTTGGTTATATCAATTGCGTAATCAGCTTTTGGTGGCTACACCTTGGGAGCATATCAATCAAAACATTATTTATCGTATTACATCAACATTTTTTCAACGCAGGTTTGGAATTGGCTTGGTGCAAGAAGAAGCCGATTCCATTAATTTTAATGAGCTATTACCCGCTGATGAGCACGATTCATTAATGGCCAATGCCAACACGGCAACACAGATTATAAATGCACAATCTCGCCATTTAAAAAAGCTGCGAGATGAAAGTTTAATTGATGATTTCCGCCACATGGAAATGGAAAAGCTGTTGGTTGACTTCTACACCCAACAAGGCAAATGCGAACGCATAAAGAAGTTTCCATTACCAAGGCAATACGCCAATATGAGCCGCTATTTCATTGCCATTTTCATTATTATGCTGCAGTTTAGCATGATACCCGCATTGCGAGATGTTGGTAGTTATGGCCATTTGTTATCCATTCCTATTACTGCCTTAATTGGTTGGGTATATGTAATGATGGAAATAGTAGCCGACTACTCAGAAAACCCTTTCCAAGGCATGGCCAATGATATTCCCATGCTATCGCTTTGCCGCACCATTGAAATTGACTTGCGCGAAATGCTTGGCGAAACCGATTTACCTAAACCAATTGCCGCTAAGAAGGATATTTTGATGTGATGAATCATATGTTGGTAGTATCTATAGCTGGCTATATCACGCTTGAAATTGATGTTATAGCTAGATTTAATTTTAAAATCAGCTATAAGTTGGTTAATTTTGTACTTGTAGCTGAATAAACGCAAATGATTGTTGGTAGAAAACACGAGAAAAGAATCTTTTCAAAACTATTAGACTCCAGTAAATCAGAGTTCCTGGCGGTTTATGGAAGGCGCCGTGTTGGTAAAACCTTTTTAATTAGGAACTATTTTGAACAGAAGTTTTGCTTTCAGCTTACAGGTTTGGCCAATTCAGGATTATCCGATCAGCTAAGTAACTTCTATTTTGCAATAAAGAATCAGTTTCCTGATTTTCAGGATCAAAAGCCTAAAAGTTGGCTCGAAGCATTTTACCAATTGCAAGGTTGTATTGGTGCAGAATCATCAAACAAAAAAGTACTATTTATTGATGAAATGCCTTGGCTAGATACGCCACGGTCAGGCTTCTTGCCAGCCTTTGAAAGCTTTTGGAATTCATGGGCTTCGGCAAGAAAAGACATTATACTCATTGCTTGTGGTTCGGCAACTAGTTGGATTATTAATAACCTTATCAATAATCATGGCGGCTTGCATAATAGGGTTACCCAACAAATTATGTTAGAGCCGTTTACCCTTGGCGAAACGCATGAGTTTTTTCAGTCTAAAAACATAAAATTTAGTCTTTACAATACTATAGAAATCTATATGGCACTGGGTGGTATTCCTTTTTACCTAGAGCAAATAGAAAAAGGAAAAAGTGCCGCTCAGAATATTGATAACCTGATTTTTAAAGAGCAAGGTTCATTAAAAAATGAGTTTAGAAATCTACTTCCTTCCCTTTTTAAGAACTCAGAAAACCATCATAAAATTTTAAAAGCATTAGGAAAAGCCAAGAGTGGACTTAATCGCGAAATGCTCTTATCGAAGGCAAAACTGGCAAATGGCGGCACAGCAACTAAGGTTTTAGAAGAGTTAGAACAATGTGGATTCATTAAGAGATTCACCCCCATTCACAAAAAGCTAAGAGAAAGTCTTTATCAGGTAATAGATCCATTTACGCTATTTTATTTCAACTATGTTGAAGGTAAAAGCACTACCCAAGGTGATTGGTTATCTCAATATGGCAGTCATCATTTTCATGCATGGGCTGGGTACGCATTCGAATTGGTTTGTTTGCTTCATGTAAAGCAGATTAAAAATGCACTTGGTATAGCAGCAGTACAAACCCAAATCGGTTCGTGGCACAACAGAAACGCCCAAATTGACTTAATAATTGACAGAAGAGATGGGATTATAAATCTGATTGAAATTAAATTTTCAATAGATGAATTTGTGATAACCAAATCATATTATGAGAACCTACGCAAAAAATTGGCTCAGTTCGTATCTGACACAAAATCCAAAAAAGCCATTCATATTACTTTTATTACTGTTAACGACCTAAGAAACAATGAATACGCGCTTGAGCTTGTAACTAATGGAATATTGGCAGAAGAATTATTCAATTAAACGTACAACATACCAATATACCTTCATACTAACCCTATTATTTCAAATTATAATTAAACCTACCCCCAAAAAGATCATTTCCAATTATAACTTGAAAATAACCTACAAGCGCTTCACCAGGCACATATTTAGTAATGGTAATTGAGCCTGCATCGTTAGCTGATGTTAAAAGAATTCCACCAGGCGGCATTAAACTACCTTGTGTATAATAGGCGTAATTTGGAGCAGTTCCAGGGTACCCAATATCATAGGTTTTTGTTTCATGGGGGTATTGATCAATATTAAATACTATTTGAAACACGTGTTCGTAATAAGGGTTGCAAATTGAATCAAACTCAGCTCTAACAAAATTCAGCTCTACTAAACTGCTAGTCTTAAAATTTACCGATTTTGCAAAAAACGGCATACCACTTGTGCCTGAAGGATAATTCTCTCGATCAAAATTCTGATACAATGAATCGGTTCCATCGCCAGCTTGAAATCTAATATTTGTTCTGTCGTAATAACTCGTAGTTTGTACATCGCCACATGGGTTTTCATCATCATCACCCGAACAAGATTCTAGTATAAAAAATGCTACAAAGAGCAAGGCAAATAATTTGGTAAGATTCTTCATGCTGTTAACTTTAAGGTTGAAATTTTATAATTTCCCATCCACACACTTGGCGTGTTGCATTAGGAAAATCTATTTTCTCGATATATAAGGGGCTAATGCAATTGGCAATAGCACCAAATAGATTGGTACCATCTGACCCTACAAAAACCGCAGTAGGTTCTTTAGTAAATCCAGGCTTACCCAAAGCAGTAACGCTGTTTTCAGAAATTCTATAAACGGAACCCAAATCATTATTATTTGGATCAGAAAAACCAACAACTAAATCATTTTTATAATGTGCGTATGAACCTGAATAATCAAACTCCTTGAGCAGGGTAACATTGCCTGACAAATCAACCCTAGCCGACTGATACTTCTCGTTGGTATTTTTCCAAACTATAAAAAAGTGATCATTGCTTTTTACAATTTTATCTAGTCTATTCATTCCATCTATC
>JAGQWA010000123.1 GCA_020437725.1 Bacteroidota bacterium
ATTAGACGCATTTGTACTTGTAATATTGGAGAAGTTATTTGCATTAGTTTGATTCAAAGGGTACCAGTCATTGTGCGTCATGAATTGATTTGATATCTTTGTAGATAAATGTGGTGCTATGTCAATTTCATTATTGATTTTGGTCGAGTAGGGAAGGTGTAATCCACTATAAGAACTATGATTGCTCTTGCGTGTAAATGCTGGGAAACTTTTATAGTTGGCAATCCTCCAATCATCAGATGTTCCAGAGTTAACTGAAAAAACGTCATAATTATTACAAGTAATATGAATTATTTCATTTGAGCCATTGTAAAGTTCAGCGACAAATGGATTGCCACAGTTTGTTCCTGCTGAAATTTTCATAAAATTATAAGTGTTTCTATGTGATCGACCTCGGCTTTGACCTGCATTATCAACCACAAGTCCAACACTTATCATACCGGACATGCAGAGAGTTGAACTATAAACAAGGCCATTTACACCATTTTTGACATCATAATCAAATAAATTGTCAGCTACATCGTATGCCCCAGGGTTCATTAACCATATTCCAGCATGATAGCCAAAATCGCCATATAATATTGAGCCTCGGCCATCTAGGAAGAACTCATTTCGATTGATAAAGTGGTTTTCTGCATTTTCGGTTCTTATTCCTGTAGCACAATTCTCAAACAAATTGCCTGTTAAGAAAACCGTACTATTTTTATTATTATAATCTTTGGCAAATACTCCAAAACTAAGGCCATAGAACTGATTTTGAGAACCAGTGCATTTCACACAACCATCCGCTGGGTCATATGCGGTGGTGTTAGGATCCTCTGGGAAATAACAGGGTCCCCCTCTTAAGGTTATAAAACTTGATTTTACCGAATAGATGCCTATGCCTCTACATGTAGAACTAACTGCGATATCGGCACTATTACACGGACAAGCAGTTGAGTAATCGTTTAGGTTTAATGTGCTTTCAATCTCAGCTAAAGTTATTTCATTAATAAATTCATTGCCTCCTAAAAAGGTAATGCCATATACATTATTAAGACCCACCATTGTTTTAGGTCGATCCACTATATTATCACCTTCATATCCAAAAGAAATATCGCCATCAACGTCAAAATCTTCAACAATCCAGTCAGCTACGCTGCGATTGGATGTCATAAAATTAGTCCATTTAAAAGTGCAGTCCTTAAATAGGCTAAGGTTTTTTTTGTCATAAGCATTGAACTGAACAGCCTGATTGCAGTTGATAAAGTCGCTATTGGTACATCTAAGCATGGCACCGTTGTTTACTTCAATGCCCAATTCAGCTTTTTCAACCAAGCAACGGTTATTAGTGCCGTTGCCTACGTTTACATAAGGCAGCATAAATACACGCGATTGTTCGGTTTGATATTGGCTATTATTTGTTGTGTTTATTTGTGGTTTGTTACTAACACCATTTAGCACAACGCCTTTCCAAACAACACCATTCATAGGGCTAAGCACACAACCATACATTTCGATATGAGCCCCTATATTGTTCTTACTTTTTATTGTAAAGGCTGCACTAGGTCCAAAAGTGAGTGTAACATTTTCAAAAATCGCTTCAATACCTTCAATGGAAAGTCCATCAGCAAAATTAGTTGTATTAGTATTTTTCCATTTGCTGTTGTTGTCAAAATAGGTGCTTTTATTAGTGCTGTTAATAGTAACCACCGCGGCGTAGCCAGTTTGCAGGCAATAAATGCTTAAAATAAATAAGGTGAAAATATACTTCATAGCATAAGATGTTTGAGTTTATAGAAATTGTAGATTCAATATTAATTGTTTCTTAGTAAAAACTGAATTTAATTTATACAATTATCATGTGAATATTTTTTAAAACAATACACTCATAGTCATTAATTAGTCAAACTAATTTTCCTGTAAACCCTGAGCGTTTCCCTTGCTCAGGGTTTTTTCTTCTATAAATCTTTGAGGTAGCAGATTACTCAAACAAATTCTTTGTTCTATATAGGAGTTACTTGAGTTTATCTTCAGTTATATAGAAATGACACGAGTGCTTATAAGGGTCTAATGAATCGTTTCCCGTCATATGGCAGTCCTCATACTGACTAAAGTCCAATAAAAGAGATTCATCGGTACACAGTTCTAGAATTCTAGAATCATTTTATTTAAATAATTTAAGTTGCCTGAGATGTAAATTAAGTGTCTCTTGTGTTATTTCAGAATTTGGCTGTGTATTAACGAAGTGGAAATTGTATGATTCATTTTCATCTACAATTTGGTTATCAATAAAACTAGAAATTAGGACGGTGTCATTTGCTTTGTTATAGTTTTTATAGGGTTCAATTGTTTCAAAAACCAACCATATAGGTTTTTGTGTTTTGTTGGTAAATTGAATTGTCTGCTCTGTGCTTTCAACTTTATCGTTACAAGCCATAAATAATATCGTTGCGCACAGTAGTGAATTCATTATTAACTTACTCATATACAACATACTTTTTGTCATATTTTTTATTGTTTACGTAGTCTTGTGCTGATTTCTTGCTGGGGTCATTGGGGTTCCAATCGGGAACTGGTTGTGCCATATTAACAAACTGACTTGTCGACGAAGAAAAGTCGTCTACCCATGCTTTTATGGTGTTTTGGATGTCAGAATGTGACCCTGATTTAAAATCTTGATATTTAGTTACTCGTCCAACGTGATTGTTATGATAGTCCATGTACTTGTCCGCATTTGTATTCGATGTGTTTTTTAACTCATTTGCCAAGCCGACAAATGCAGCCCAAGGTCTGTTAGTCCATTTTCTCGATAATGTACTTGCTAAAATATAACGATAGGCATCCTGTCTCATTCCCTTGTATTCTTCTAGGTCGTTTTTATATTTTTCATTTGCTGCGTAAAATGATTTCTTCTTGGCGGCCCAAGCTCTATAAGTATAGTAGGCTGCACCAGCCAAAGCAATTTTAAGGATTCCAGAAATTCTTTTATAACTGCCAGGGCCGTAAACGAATGTATTCACGTCATTGGTGCTCATAACAGTGTCGGCTAGAACAATGCTGTCAATACTCGTCCATGTTGTTATATATTCTCCGTCTAAATCCATAAGTGCAATTTCAGCTTCAAAATCAGTATATGCTGGAGGACTGCTTGTTGTATCTGTTGGTGTGCCCCAAAAATCTTCCCATTCATAAAACGCTTGTTCATGTGCATAGAAAGAATCTTTAAACTGATTGAACTCAGTAGTGGCATCATTAACTACGCCTGGGTATGCGATGCTAGGATAAAGCTCATTTAAACGAGTGTCTAAATAATTTGGCCAAGAATGGGGCTGACCTTTAAAACCAGCAGTATCTTGATAAAGAAATTCGCGCCAAATAATATGTACTGCGGGTGCAGGAAAGTCTGGAGAGCTTAGTGTAATTTCAGGAAAACTTGGGGCTATGGTGTCTGTTGAATCAATTACACTAAATTGGGGTAATTCTGGTTCGTTCGGAGTTGCAATAATAGGTTCGCAACTAAATATCATTGATGAAATAGAAGCCAACACTATAATTGGCAATTTCAGTTGTTTCGGTAAGGGGGGGTAAAAATTTCATAGTTATTAATTTATTGAATGCAATATAAGAAGGTTTTTTACATAACCAAACAATTGTCTTAATTTATTTCTAAATTCTGAAAGTGTCAATAATCAAATCGAAAAAGTGCCTAACTAACCCCATTTTTGAACCATGATAGCAATCTGGAACGGGCTTAATTCATTAAACAACTACATTAATCGTTTTCTCTTCAAAGGTTTACAACCTATAGAAGGTTTTGCCTTAAGAAACGAATGGCTGGTACTGGGCCTGTTGTTTGTGATTAACGTTGTGGTGCGCTCAATAATGCTTGATTACGACAGTATATTCTTAGACGAAGGGCAAACACTGTTTCAAATTAATAGGCCGGTAGAAAGAATCATATTTGGCTATTGCAAAGGCCAACAAAATGCACCCCTCTATTTTGTTTTAATGCATTATTGGGTAAAACTGGTTGGGCTTTCAGTTTGGAAAGCCAGGTTCTTCTCGGTATTGTGTTTTTCAGGTGCAGCGGTTGTTTTCTACAGGTTTATAAGAAAGAACTTAGGTGCGCTTTATGCATTGGCAGGTTCTGCTGTTTTTCTGCTTAGCTACAGGTATTTATTCTTTTCGCATGAAGCACGGGGTTATGGGTTAATAATTCTACTGGCCATATGTAGTTTTAATTTGTTTGCTGATTTGCTGAGCAAGCCATCAAGAAAAAAGGCCATTTGGCTAGGCGTTGTGAACTTGGCTATTATCTATACGCACTACTTAACCATTTACCTATTTGTGGTACAAGGGCTTGTTTCGCTCACCATGTTAAACGGTAATAGAAAGGCATTTTGGCAATATGTGGTTTCGCAATTAGTGGTGGTAGCCTTATTTCTTCCATGGCTTAAAGTGGTATTTTCAGTGATGCCCGAAATGGGTAATTACTGGGTGCCAAAATCAACATTTAATGCGCTTTATGGTATTATAGTAGATATAATGGGCACAAAATCAGGTGCTTTGCAATCGTTGTTAATTGTTGGCGTTGGGCTTTTGAGTTATCTGTTTAGTATAAAATCTCGAACCAAGCTTAAATCTCAAATGCTTTTGCTCCTACTGTTTTGGGGTGTGGGTATTTTTTTAATGCATTATTCTCTAGGCATATACAAGCCAGTATTTATTTACAAGTATGCCTTGTATGGCTCTCTTGGATATTTAATTTTAATTCTTGCCGTAATTAAGTTATTGCCAATTGCTAATATTCTAAGGTTTACCGTGGCGGTTATATTTATCACTACAATTGGCTTAAGATTTAGGTTTGAAACTCCCAAGCGAGAAGACTGGAAAACAGCAGTAGCCCAAACAAAAGAATGGAAGAACGACAACACCTTAATTCTGCTTCAAGCATCATATACATACAAATGCTTTGCAACCTATTGGGATATAACCTTGCTTAATGATCCTAAAAAAACTTTTAATAAAATGATTGAATTGGGCATTCATGGCGTGGATCATGGCGCTAACATTGAGACCTTGGTTAATGGAAGAAACTATGAACAAATCATTTTGTTAAGAGCTCATGAAGGCAATCCGAGAGGAAAGCTAAAGGCCGAGTTAGACCAACTTTACCGAGAATCTACAAATAGAGAAGATATTCGGGGTATTAAAATGCACCTTTACGATTTGAGTAAATCTAGCCAGCATTAAGCCCTTCTCTCCAAAGCTTTCTTGGTCATCTTTCTAATTTCATTAGACTCGAAATAGTGAAGACCCTTCTTTTTGGCGGTGGTGACCATAAACATGGCCTGTGCCACTTTTTCGGCCTTAATACCTTTGTATTTTGACAGGCTGCCCAGCATAACATGCTTAAAGATTTCGTTTGCGGCAATGCCCATTCTTTCGCCAAATCTAAACTCGTTTCTAGAACCTAAAAGCAATGAAGGCCTAAAGATATAAGTGCCTTTAAATGGAACACTTTCTATGGCTTGTTCCATTTTGCCTTTAACTCGGTTGTAGAAAAAGTTAGAGTCTTCGTTAGCGCCAAGAGCCGAAATAACAGCCAAACGTTTGGCACCTTTCATATGGGCTAGCTTGGCAATTTCGGTTGGGTAGTTTAGATCAACTTTTTTAAACGCGCCTTTGCTCTTGGCCTTTTTAATGGTGGTTCCTAAGCAGATATAAACATCAGAAACTTCAAAAACATCGGCATGTTGGCTAAGATTTTGAAAATCTACTACTACCTGCTTTAGCTTATCATGCTTTATATGCAAAGGTTTTCGTACAATAGAAATTACTTCTGTGTAATAGTTACTTGCCAATAAAAGCTTAAGTAAATAGCTACTGGTTAGACCACTTTTTTGGTTTTGCCTTTCAACTTAACTCCTTCTTTAAGTATTTGCCAGTATGACTTATTTTACTTTCAGCAATTTTTTCAGGTGTTCCTTCTGCAATTATTTTTCCGCCGCCATCACCACCTTCAGGCCCCAAATCTATAATATGGTCGGCAGTTTTTATAACATCTAGGTTATGTTCAATAATTAACACGGTATTGCCTTTGTCAACTAACGTTTCTATTACCTGCAAAAGAATACGAATATCTTCAAAATGCAAACCGGTTGTAGGCTCGTCCATAATATAGAATGTAGAGCCCGTTGCTTTTTTAGAAAGTTCACTAGCCAATTTAACTCGCTGGGCTTCGCCGCCAGACAGGGTTGTAGAAGGTTGGCCAAGTTTTATATAGCCCAAGCCAACGTCAACCAAAGCTTGTAGTTTTCGTTTAACTGATGGTAGATGTTCAAAAAATTCAACCGCATTTTCAATGGGCATTTCTAAAACATCGCTAATGCTATGGCCTTTATAGCGCACTTCCAACGTTTGCCTATTGTAGCGCATGCCAAAACAGGTTGGGCATTCTACATAAACATCGGGCAAGAAATTCATTTCTATAAGTTTCATGCCACCGCCACTGCAGTCTTCGCATCTTCCACCTTTAACATTAAACGAGAATCGGCCTGGCGCATAACCCCTAATTTTTGATTCAGGAAGTAAGGCAAACAGGTTTCGTATATCGGTAAATACCCCTGTATAAGTAGCAGGATTAGAACGTGGTGTTCTGCCAATTGGTGCTTGGTCTATTTCAATAACTTTGTCAATATGTTCAAGGCCTTCTATGCTATTATAGGGTAGGAATTGCGCATTGCTTCGGTAGAAATGGCGCTTTAGAATGGGGTAGAGTGTTCCGTTAATTAAACTTGATTTGCCACTGCCCGAAACGCCTGATACACAAATTAAAGTACCCAGTGGAAACTCAACATCTACGTTTTGAAGATTATGGCCCGTTGCTCCTTTTAAGGCTAGTGTTTTACCATTACCAGCTCTGCGATTTTTTGGAACTTCTATTTTGAGCCTGTCAGCCAAATAGTCTGCTGTTAAACTTTTCTGTTTTAGAAAGTCTTGAGGTGTGCCTTGGGCTACAATTTTGCCGCCATTAATGCCAGCTTTGGGTCCAAGGTCAACAATATAGTCAGCAGCCAGCATCATATCTTTATCATGCTCTACCACTAGCACCGAGTTGCCAACATCGCGCAAGTTTTGAAGCGATTCAATTAACCGCGTATTGTCTCTTTGGTGCAAACCAATACTGGGTTCATCTAAAATATAAAGAACGTTGGTTAGCTGAGTGCCTATTTGGGTGGCTAGCCTAATGCGCTGCGCCTCGCCGCCAGATAGAGAGAATGATGGTCTGAAAAGTGACAAATACTGAAGGCCAACATCTAACAAGAAGCCGGTGCGTTCTCTAATTTCTTTTAGTATTTCGGTGGCTATGCGTTTTTGAGTTTCGCCTAATTTGTGCGGAAGGTCGTGTATCCAGTCGTGAAATTTATCTAATTGTAAACTTGCCGTTTGGCCAATGTGTAAACCATCTAGCTTATAGTTGAGTGATTCTTTTTTAAGCCTAAAACCTTCGCATTCTGAGCAGGGTCCGTAGCTCGACACACCTTCTAAAATATCAATAAATTCACGGTTCCAATTGGCTGACAATACCGATTGAAAATAGCCCAACAAACCGCCTGATGTGTTGGTACCCATGTCTAGGCTAAAATCAACATCAACGTTGGCACCGCCATACAGAATTTGTTCAAGAGCCTCTTCTGGTAGCTCTTTTACCTTGGTAACCGATGTTCTTCTAAATCGCTTTAAAACTGCTTTTATATGCGCCACGGTGCTGGCGTCAATGTATTTTTTAAAGGGTTCAATAAAAGCATCTTTAACACTGGCATTTCCGCCGTTGGTAATGGCTTCAATATCAAATTGGTGCATGTGCCCTACGCCCTTGCATTTTGGGCAATAGCCATAAGGCGAATTGAAAGAAAACGTGTTAGGCTGCGCTTCATCATAGGCAATGCCACTATCGGTGCACATTAGGTTTCTGCTAAAGGCCGAAACGGTGTTGCTTTCAACTTCATGAACCATCATTAAACCATTGCCTTCTTTTAGCGCAAGTCTAATTGATTCTACCAAACGTGGTTTTTGTTTTTCGGTAACTTTTATTCGGTCAACTACCAGCTCTATATCGTGAATTTTATAGCGGCTAATTTGTTGTTTGGGAACTAGGTCGGTTATTTCACCATCAATTCGCATTTTGGTAAAACCAGCCTTTCTGTACCGCTCAAATAGCTCCCTATAATGCCCTTTTCTACCGCGAACAACTGGTGCAAGAATGAGCAATCCTTTTTCAGCAAATTTTGATTCAATGCTTTCAAGAATTTCTTCTTCGGTAAAGCGCACCATTTTCTTTCCTGTAACATAAGAATAGGGCTCGCCAACGCGTGCATAAAGCAATCTTAGAAAATCGTAAATCTCCGTAATAGTGCCAACCGTAGATCTGGGATTTTTGCTAATGGTTTTTTGTTCAATTGAAATTACTGGGCTAAGGCCTTCAATTTTTTCAACTTCGGGCCTTTTCATATGCCCCATAAATTGGCGAGCATAAGCACTAAAGCTTTCCATGTAGCGGCGCTGGCCTTCGGCATAAATGGTGTCGAAAGCCAATGATGATTTTCCAGAACCACTTAAACCGGTAAATACAATGATTTTGTTTCTAGGAATGGTTAAATCTATGTGCTGCAGGTTATGTTCGGCGGCGCCATAAATTTCAATTTGCCCATGTTCAACATGCCCGTCGATACTCTGGGTGGG
>JAGQWA010000124.1 GCA_020437725.1 Bacteroidota bacterium
TTGTATTCCCATTCTCGCTCAGCTGCGGTAGCCCCAAATTTTAAGGCAACCGCACAAGTGCTATTGAAATACACTTTTGACCCAAAAAATGCGAAGAAAGACAAAGGTTTAATGGTTTCAAGATCTTCATATAGCCCAAAGCCAGTTTGTGCAGGCCTAATTTGATAATTGCTTGCTAATGAAAACAATAAACTTCCTGAATAATCACCATTATTAAAAAAGCCAAAACTACCCGCCATTGGCTTTTCGTATTCTAGACCCATACCAAAAGAATTGTACCCAATTTTGGCTCTTAGACTTATCTGGTTAAATTTAGTTTCAACCGTTGGCGCAATAAACCCATGAAGCCCAAACATACCAAACCCCAAACCCAATGTGGGTTTCTGAGCAAATATTTGAGTTGAGAAAATTGCTAATAGCAACAGTATTAAACTGCTTTTTTTAAGAATCATCCTTTTTTTGCTACTTCCATTTTACTTAGAAGGCTAATATTTCCATCGGCATAATGGTATTGGTAAAAACCATCTTCGCCAATCATTAACAAGTTTCCATTGTAAGGTATAACGTCAGTAGCTTGCACATTAGAAAAAGTTTCAAGCAACTCTACCTTATTTTGGGCATTTGAAGCATCAAAAACTTTTAATCCCGACTTTCCATCACATATAAAAAGTAAATCGCCATCAATTCCTAAACCATAGGGGTCGTCAAGTTCAACAGTATAAAGTAGGCGCGGAAATTCAATATTGCTAATATCTAATACATGAAGTTCGTTTTGAGCAGCACCACAAGGGCCATTTCCATTAAGCGTAACAAAGGCCAAGTTGTTTTGAGCAACCACTGGGTCGCAGCCCCTAATGTGCTCAAAACTACTAACGTAAACTGGGTTACTGGCATCTAAGGCAATACTGTAAACCAACATACCTGCTTCAGTACCTAAAAACAAATAATCTCCAAATGGAAAAATGGTTTCTGCTTGCCACCATTCATCAATTTTAATTTCGTTTACCAATTGTGGGTTTTCTAAATTGGTTATATCGGTTACCAAAATATCTGTACTAGTTACAGAATACAAGTAATTTAGATTGGGACCACCTATAGCATACCTTGCCAACGAACCAGCTTTGCCAGTACTATTAGGGCTGTTTGGCGACTCTGTGTCCATTGCACATCCACCTAAAGCAAAAACAATTGCAACAGTTAAAACTCTCAATAAATAATTCATTCGTAACAACTTTTGGTTTGTTCTCTGCTTTCTTCTTCCCAATTAATTACGTAACCCTGCTCGGGGTCAATGCTTCCGTAGGTTATTCTACCAGATTCGGAACTAGGTTGTTGGTATGGAAATAATTCCACTACCCTACCCAACTCTTTAGGGTTGCTTAAATCTGAAATATCTATAGTAACCAAATCAACGGCATTATTAGCCAATATAACGTTGTTTTTCATCTGTATTTCAGCAATTCCAGGAACCTCAATAAACTGAATTATGGCGGGTTGTTGTGGGTTAGAATTGTCAATTACATGAATGCCCTTTTGCTGCTCAACAATAAAGAACAATTGGTCTTTAGCATAAATTTTTCCTGGCGATTCGATAAGCTTAGCATCTGATGCTTTAATTGAATTTTCAAGTTCGGCTCTTTGCATATAAACTGGAGAAAAATGTTTTACCAAATACGTTTCTTCGCATTGATAACAACCAGTAAAAAAAGCTGGGATTGTAATAAGCAAGCAAGCTTGTATTGTTTTGCTTATTTTAAAACCATCTCTAAAATTCCGTTTATTTTCACGGCTCATTCCTAATAGGGTTTTATGTTTAAAAAAATAGCAGTGCTATTTATGGCAGCACAACTTTACTCATGTTCTAACGCTCCTAAACAAGATGTTTCAAATTCTAACTTACCTAAATCAGAACCTATAGTGGCCAAACTTAGTGAGCACGATCCGCATTCATTTGCCAACTCAAAAGAATGCACAGTAAAACACCTTGATTGGGAAATTAACATCGACTTTAACGCTAAGATATTGAAAGGGGTTGCACATTGGAAAATTGAAAACAAAACTGGCACTAACCAACTCATTTTAGACAGTAGAAATCTTGAAATTGAGAAAGTTACCCTTAATGGCGAAGCTGAAACTGAGTTTACTTTAAGCGCACCACACCAAGTTGAAGTGTTTGGCAGTGCACTTATTATTAACATAACCCCAGAAACCCAGGTGGTTAACATTCATTATTCAACCCCAAAAAATGCGGCTGCCTTAATGTGGTTAGAAGCTGAAAAGACCAATGGCAAACGACAACCATTTCTATTTACCCAAAGCCAAGCAGTTTTGGCCAGAACCTGGATTCCTTGCCAGGATGGTCCTGGAGTTCGTTTTAGCTATACGGCAGATGTTACCGCGCCAAAAGATATTCTGGTTTGCATGAGCGCTGAGAACCCACAAAAAAAGTCAGAAGATGGAAAATACCATTTTGAAATGCACCAGCCTGTGCCATCATATTTAATGGCCTTAGTAGCCGGCGATTTAGAATTTAGAAGCATTGGCCAGCGCACAGGTATTTATGCTGAGCCCGAAATGGCCGATGCTGTTGAATACGAATTTGGCTTAATGCAACAAATGCTTGAAAAAGCCGAAGCCCTATATGGCAAGTACCGTTGGGAACAATATGATGTGGTGGTGCTTCCGCCTTCTTTCCCGTTTGGTGGAATGGAAAATCCAAGATTAACTTTTGCTACTCCTACAGTGGTGGTTGGAGATAGATCGCTAACATCGCTCATTGCTCATGAATTGGCTCATAGCTGGTCGGGCAATTTGGTTACCAATGCTACCTGGAACGATTTCTGGCTAAATGAAGGCTTTACTGTTTATTTTGAGCAACGAATAATGGAAGAAGTGTATGGCAGAGATTATTCTGAAATGTTGGCCCTAAATAGCTACAATGGTTTACTTGAAGAAATTGCTGAATTTGAACAAGATGGCCATAGCGAAGCAACTCATCTAAAACTTAATTTAAAAGAAGAAGACCCTGACGAAGGATTAACGTCTATTGCCTACGATAAAGGCTATTTATTCTTAAGAATGCTTGAAGAAACCTATGGCAGAGAACCATTTGATGCATTTCTAAAAGAGTACTTTAACACACATGCTTTTGGTGTTATGACCACCGAAGAGTTTGTAGAATATCTAGATAAAAACCTTTTAAGCTCTAACACTGAGCTTAAGGAAAAATGCCTAATCAACGACTGGATTTATAGCCCCGGTTTACCTGCCAATTGCCCAGTTATTAAGTCAACCAAGCTAGATAATGTGAAGAAAGAACTTGGAATATTGACTGAAGTACTGAAAATGAATTATCCAATAATAACTGATACAACAGGCTGGAGCGCTCATGAGTATATCTACTTAACGGCAAACCTTCCAAAGGATATTTCGGCTGACCAAATGGCTAAAATTGATGCCTATTTCAACTTTACTAACTCAAGCAATTCTGAAATACTTGGGCAGTGGTTTAAACATGCCGCCCGAGCCAGATACAAAGACTCATATGCCAACATGGAAAGTTTCTTGGTTCGTGTAGGTAGAAGAAAATTCTTGACACCTATTTACAAAGCCCTTTTGAACAGCCCAGAAGGCTACCTTCAAGCAAAAGAAATTTACCTTAAAGCCAAGCCAAATTACCATGCCGTTGCTACCGAAACTCTTGATGGTCTTTTTGAAGAATACGAGAAAGAAAATAAAGATTAAAACTTGAGCGAAGCCATTAAACAAAAGTTTGGAACTCCACAGGTTTTCCTAACATCAATCTGCACCATTTTAGGTGCCATTCTCTTTTTGCGTTTTGACTATGCAGTTGGACACGTTGGTTTTTTAGGAACCTTGGGCATAGTGCTAATAGGACATATTGTTACCATTCCTACTGCACTTGCGGTTTCAGAAATTGCCACCAACCAAAAGGTTGAAGGTGGCGGCGTTTATTTTATAATTAGTAGATCGTTTGGGGTGAATTTAGGAGCTGCCATTGGCATTTCGCTTTATCTATCGCAAGCCATAAGTATAGCATTTTATGTAATTGCCTTTGCTGAGGCCTTCCAAATTCCCGAATTTCAACAGTATTACGAGCTCATCTACCAAAAATATGGCGTAAATGTTAGCGACCCTAGGTTTGTAAGTCTTCCAGTTATGTTGCTGCTTACACTTTTAATTATCAGGCGTGGTGCCAACATTGGCATGCAAGCCCTTTACGTAGTAGCTGCTATTTTGCTTGTATCGTTGGTTATGTTCTTTTTAGGAACAACAGATTATGAACCACCTAGAAACGCGTTAACTCGCCATATTTACAATCCTGATGATTTCTTTACAGTTTTTGCCATTTGCTTCCCTGCCTTTACAGGTATGGCGGCAGGTGTAGGGCTTTCTGGCGATTTGAAAGACCCTAAAAAATCCATTCCAATTGGCACAATGGCAGCAACCATTGTAGGCGGAATAATCTACATATTGGTAGCACTAAAACTGGCTCTTTCTGCACCACCAAACACCTTGGCAAGTGGAGAGATGGTGATGACACAAATTGCCATTTGGGGTCCAATTATTCCAATTGGTTTGGCAGCGGCCACCATTAGCTCGGCCATTGGTTCTGTTTTGGTGGCGCCAAGAACTCTACAGGCCCTAGCAAAAGATGGAATTTTTGCTGGTGGAAAACTAAATGGCTGGTTTTCTTTCGAAAGAAAACGAGATGGCGAACCTGTAAACAGCACCATTATTACCTGCATTTTAGCCATAGTTTTTGTTCTAGCGGGCGATGTAAACTTCGTTGCCCAAATAATTGCCATGTTCTTTATGGTTTCTTACGGAGCCATTTGCCTTATTTCTTTTATGGAACATTTTGCAGCCGACCCTGCATACCGACCCGTTTTTAAATCGCGATGGTATTATTCGCTAATTGGTGCCGTAGCGTGTATTTATCTTATGTTTAAGATGGAATTCTTGTACGCTTCGCTTTCTGTGGTGGTAATGGTTATCATATATTTTATGGTAACAAGGTCTAGAAAAGCAAACGAAGGAATGGCCATGATTTTTCAGGGTGCTATTTTCCAATTAAGTCGCCAGTTACAAGTTTTCCTTCAAAAACAAAACACAGAAAAACCAGATGAATACTGGAGACCATCAGTTGTTTGTGTTTCTCGACATTCTTTTGATAGGCTGGGCGCATTTGACCTAATGCGTTGGGTAAGTTTTAGATACGGCTTTGGAACCTATGTGCATTACATAGAAGATTACCTTAATGCGGGGTCGAACAGCAAAGCCGTTGAAGCAAAAAAACGATTGCTTAACATGACTTCTGCCACCAAAAGCCGAGTGTATATAGACACGCTTATCTCCCCGTCTTATACTTCTGCTTTAGCTCAAATAATTCAACTTCCTGGTGTATCGGGGCAAGAGAATAATACGCTCATGTTCGAGTTTTCTAAAAATTCGCCAGATAATCTTAAAGACATTATTAGCAATTATAATCTCATAAAATCGGTTGATTTCGACATGATGATCCTTGGGTCGTCAGAAAAAGGATTTGGTCTTAAACAAGAAGTGCATGTTTGGATAACCGACAAAGAATACGAGAATGCCAACTTGATGATTCTTTTGGCTTATATAATTATTGGCCATGCTGATTGGAAAAACGCTACCATAAAAATCTTTGCCGTTTTCCCCGAAGAAGATTTGGAAAAAGAACAAGCCAAGCTAATTGAAATGACCAAAACCGGTCGTTTACCAATCTCTGCCAACAATATTTGGCCAATTGCACATAAACACAATGTGAGCGAAAAAATGCTCATTCAAGAAAATTCGCGCGATGCTGATTTAGCCATAATAGGTTTTGGAAACGATGATGTTGAGCGAGAAGGGATTGATTTCTTTACCGGATACGAACGTTTAGGAAACGTTCTTTTTGTAAATAACGCAAAAGAAAAAGAGATTAAATAACATGAAATTTTTAACGCTTGTTTTAACCTTAGTAACCACTTTTTCGTGCAAGGCGCAACAAGAAATTAGCCTGCTTTTTATTGGCGATGTTATGGGGCACGACACCCAAATTGAAGCCGCATATAATGCTGAAACGGGTGAGTATGAGTACGATTCAGTTTTTAAATATGTGGCTCCCATTATGCGAAAAGCTGACTATTGCGTGGCCAACCTTGAAGTAACACTGGCTGGCAAACCTTACCAAGGCTATCCGCAATTTAGCTCGCCTGATGAACTTGCCATGGCACTGAAACGTGCTGGGGTTGATTGTTTGGTTACAGCCAACAACCACAGCTGCGATAAGCACAAAGTGGGTGTAGAACGAACTATTACCCTACTCGATTCATTTGAAATTGCCCACACAGGTACTTTTAAATCTGCTGAAGAAAAAGCGAAAACAGAGCCGCTCATTATAGAGCAAAATGGTTTTAAACTAGCCCTTCTCAATTATACTTATGGCACCAATGGCATTCCACCTTCACAACCCAATGTGGTAAATTATATAGACAAAGACCAAATTGCCAAAGACCTTGAAAAGGCTAAAAAAGTGAAAGACATTGATAAGATTATCGTATTCTTTCATTGGGGAATTCAATATGAGCTTGCGCCTAGAAAAGATGATGAAGACATAGCCAAATTCTGTATTGAAAACGGGGCTGACTACATTATTGGGGCACACCCACATGTTTTGCAGAGAATGGAACAAAATGGTGAAAATGTGATAGTTTATTCGCTTGGCAACTTTGTTTCTAACCAAAGAACCTATCCCAGAGATGGTGGTGGCATGTATCAGCTGGTTTTAAAGAAAGACGAATCTGGCGTTTCTATAAAAGAATCTGGCTACTATTTAACATGGGTTTACCCGCCAAGAATTGACGGCAAAAAATACTTTTACGTTTTGCCGGCACAGCAATTTGAAAATGACTCCACGCTTATTACTTCGCATTACAAATCGATTATGGACAAATGGGTAACTGATATGCGAGCCCTTCTTACCAAAGAGAATAAAGGCGTTAGGGAGTATATTTATGATGAGAAAAAGAAGGTTTGGACATTGAAAAATTAGCCAATACATTCAATTTGAAAATTGACTACAATTTTAATTTGACAATGAGCCAATTTAGCAATTCGACAATTGATATTTCTCCAGTTGACTGAGCGGAGCCCCCTTTATCTAATGAACTTTATACTTCTTAGTACTCTGTTATAAAACATAAAAAAAGCCTGTCCAATTTGCTGAACAGGCTTCTTTCCAACTTAGTTTTTTTATAGTTAGAGAGCGGCAAATTTTTCATCGAATAGTGACGCCGCAGCATCTGTAAACTCAAAATTTGCTTTGATGTACTCGAGTGTTCTTTTTTCTGTGTCGGTTACTCCTTGTCCATCTGACGCTGAATTAAAAAGGTCGATTACCTCGTCTTTAGAAAGTTTACCTTCCCCTTTTCCAGTCGTGTGCTTTTCAGCTAGTTCTAATAACTCTTTTTCGTACTGAACTCCATCAATTTGCCTATAACTCATGTATTAAAATTTTATTACATCAAGTTTACAAAAGCCTTGTTTAAAAATGGTTCAATAAACAATAAGAAATTGTTAAAGGGCTATTATTTTGAGTTATGATCTTTTATAATTCTAGATTGAAGAAACTGATGTTGGTAAAAATTGCTTTCAACTTCACAAAGATTCCTTCTGCGAGTTTTTCTAAGTACCATCACACTTATAATTAAGTTCTTCACGTGGAATTGAAACTCAAAATTCATCTATAATCGCATTGACAAAATCAAAACTCATGAAAGCTACATTATTCTCTATTCTGGCTACCGCTATTCTCTTCATTTCTTGCCAAAATCAAAATCCTGTAAAAAAGATGAGAGTAAAAACCATGCATCTCAATGCGGCCGGTGAAGTAACGGTTGAACCTGATGAAGCAAGCATTAGCATAACCTTGTCGTGTGTTGACAATGACATCAACCGGTCAAAGTCTTGTCTATTAGAAAAATCTGATGAGTTAAATGCCTTATTGGCTGAGCATAAAATTGACAAAAAAGACATTGTTACCACTAGACTTAACCAAAACAAAGACTACGAATGGAAAAACGGCTCTTATCAGTTCGTAGGATATAATTCATCTGTAAGTACTCACGTAACTTTTCACGATTTTGAAAAATTAGAAACCATTTACTCCTTGTTGTTAAGCAATGAAAACATTAGTGTTGGCGACTTGCGATTTGGCCATTCTAAAATGGATAGTTTAGAAAATGTTGCGTATCAAAACGCAGTTGACGAAGCCAATTTGCTTGCAGATAAGCTGCTAGCCAAAATGCCAGAAACTGAAAAAGAGATTCTAAGAATTGGCAATGTTCAACTTTCTACTTCCTCTACCGAAAATGACGGTTTGTATAATCTTAAAGCCTTTGACGACAACTACGCACAAAATGCAAGAAAAGACAAATCAATAAAAATTAATACGGGAGACTTGATGCTCAGCAAAACGATTTTCGTAGAATATTCCATAAAATAATTGTTTAATGTGTCAATTATTTTCGGGAAATGTTGATTTGTTAAAATGTTGAAGGTTAAAATGTAAAAAGGCTGCACTTTGGCTGAAAGGAGACCAATTCAATAATTTCTTAATGTGATAATGTGGTAATTCAATT
>JAGQWA010000125.1 GCA_020437725.1 Bacteroidota bacterium
CAAAAAAAATTACCACATTATCACATTAAAAAATTACTGAATTCCGCTCCGCTCAACATTTTAACGTTTTAACCTTCAAGATTTTAACAAAATAGCATTCCCGTCTACAAAAAAATAATTACCACATTATCACATTAAAAAATTACTGAATTCCGCTCCGCTCAACATTTTAACGTTTTAACCTTCAGTATTTTAACAAAATAGCATTCCGTCTACTAAAAAATAATTACCACATTATCACATTAAGTAATTACCGAATTCGGCTCCATACAACATTTTAACGTTTTAACCTTCAGCATTTTAACAAAATTGTGTTCCCGTCTACCAAAATGGGGCACATTTCACCTTTAACCTTTCTCAGCCGCAAGGCTAATACGGAAAGAAAAGAAAATTGCTCAACCCTTCTCCAGCGGCAAATACACACATCTGGCTTTTTGGGTCTTTGAAGGCACGTTTAAAATCTTCGAGCCTTTCGTCTTTAATAAGGCCTTTGTTCACAAACTCTTCTAAAAGGCTGGCGCTAATGCTCCATTTAGATTCATATTGTTCAGCCGGAAGAATGAGTCGACCTAGCTCTACAGGGCCTTTATGAGCAACAAAAATGGGGTAGTTGCTCACTTCATTGTCCAAAATTTCATCTGAAACAGTTTGAATGGCTTCCTTAAAAAACTCCAAGTCGCGTTTTATCTCAAAAAGTTGAGCGCTATTATCTGAATTAGACATGTTGCAAAGCTATTGCCTTATTCATTTCTAAGATTTAAAACGGCCACGCTTTCTACATGGGGTGTTTGAGGAAACATATCCACTGGCTGCACCCATTCCACATCATATTTTTCATGTAAGAGCGCTAAATCTCTGGCTTGGGTTGATGGGTTGCAGCTCACATACACAATGCGTTTCGGGGTAATATGTAAAAGCATTTTTACTACGTCTTTATGCATACCCACCCGGGGTGGATCAGTAATCACTACATCAGGCTTTCCGTTTGTAGCAATAAACTCATGGTCCATCAATTTCTCAACACTTCCAGCAATAAAATGGGCATTCTCTATTCCGTTTAATTTGGCATTTTCTTTGGCTTTTTCAATGGCTTCTTCAACCGTTTCAATCCCAACAATTTTTTGGGCTTTATTGGCCAAAAACATTCCTATGGTTCCAACACCGCAAAACAGGTCGTAAACCACTTCGTTGCCTTTAAGGTTTGCTGCATTAGCGGCAAGTTCATATAGCGGTAATGTTTGTTTTGAATTGGTTTGCATAAAGGACTTTGGCCCCATGGTAAACTGAAGGTGGCCAATGGTAAATGCAAGTTCGGCTTTGCCATAAACCAACTGCGGCTCAAGATCAAAAATGGTATCGTTTGCCTTTGTATTGGCTACCAAGTAAATACTGGCAATTTCTTTGAATTGGGGTTGTAGCCATTTGGCCATTTTGTTGGCTACAGAAACATCGTTGCTGTTAACCACCACAATTACCATTACCTGGCCTGCTCCATTGTCTCTAATAATTAATGAGCGCATGTAGCCAATCTGCTCACTGTAATCGAAACAAGAAATATTATTGGCCATGCAGTACTCGAACACTGCGTTTCTAATGGCGTTTGATGGCTCAGGTTGTAGATGACAATGGTTGATGTGCAAGATTTTATCAAATCTTCCTGCAACGTGAAAACCTAAAGCATTGGTTTCTCCTAGATCGCTATCAGAAGCTGCTTCGCGGTAGGTAACCCACCGTTTATTAGAAAAACCAAAATCTAATTTGTTTCGATATAAGCGGTCGTGTTCGCAACCTAAAATTGGCTTAAACTGGCCAATAGGCACTTTAGCTAGGCGTTGCATGGCATCGTGAACTATTTTCTCTTTACAGGCCAGCTGGTCGGTATAGCTTAAGCGTTGAAACTTGCAGCCACCGCAATCATTAAAATGCTCGCAAAATGGTTCTTGGCTTTTAGGCGATTGTTGGTGCCAATTGGTTACTACTCCTTCAAAAATGCCTTTGCGCTTCTTTATTATTTGGACATCTACCAAATCGCCAGGTATGGTGTCTTTAATAAACACCACCTTTTCGCCTTGTTTTACAACGCCTTTGCCTTTTACGTCAAGGTCAATCACTTCAACTTTTTCAAGAAGCGGAAATTTTCTTCTAGCCATGCTTAGTTATCTTGCTTTGCCCAATCAACCACTTCGTCTAACAAGCTAGCGAATTCTTCTTCAGTCTGATAGCCAGAAACTTTCCAAATCTTGTTGCTTTCAAGGCAGAGGAAAAAAGTAGTTGGGTAACCTACTCCACCACCGTTTGCCAATCTATTTAGAATTTGCTTGCCACTCACTTCTTCGCCATCAAGATTATAGGTTTCTTTTTTTTCGGGGTTGAATTTTACTGGTATAAAATGCCTTTTAATGCGCTTTTGAACCGCTGACTTTGAATAAGTATCAGCATCCATTCGTTTGCACCAGCCACACCAATCAGTGTAAACATCAATTAAAAGAACCTTTTTCTTCTTTTTTTGGGCTTTTTCATAGCCTTTGTTCCAGTCTAACCACTTTACTTCTTTGTGCTTTTCTTTTTTTAAGCCGCCAAATGAAGTTAACAGGGTAAATGCAACCAGAACTAGACCTATTTTGGTTATTGTTGCGCGCATAAGCGGCGAAATTAGAAATATTTGTCTTGCATTTTTTAGCGCTCCTTCAATATTAATAATTGGTAAATAGCAACACTTTAAACAGGAATTTAGCAACGGTTATTGTTTTTGTAGCCTTGGCCATTATTTACATGCTGGGAATTAACACCAATCCAGCTTTTGGTGATGCCACAGGTTTTACACTTTCGGCCATTAGGGGTTACGACTTCGCTACAAATGCTACCAGCCATTTGCTATATAACATAGCTATTACTACCATTGTTAAAATAGTAGGTGCAAAAAATGCCTTGTGGGCGTTACCTGGTTTTTCGGTACTGTGCGGGTTATTTGCCCTTTTTATCATGCTAAAATTGCTTGCCAAGCTGCAAATTAATTGGATGCCTTCTTTGCTTGCAGTTGCTACAATGGGCTTGGGGTTTACCTTTTGGCGCTGCACCCAAATAACTGAAGTTTACACTTTCAATCTCTGTTTTTTAATGGTTTATCTCCATTTGATGGTTGATGGAATGTTGCTTTCAAAAAGGACTATCATTATGGGTAGCTTGGTTTTGGCCCTTTCTATTTTGGTTCATATTCAGAACATTCTTTGGATACCTGCCTGGTTACTTTGGCTTTGGCAGAACTATAAAGAAAATGGCTCAGCCCATTCTGTTATTGGATTGGTCATATTTACAGCACTAGTCTCAATTCTGTTTATCATTCCACTTTCTTTACAAACCAACACATTGAACTCCATTTTCTTTGATGGTGGACACCAAGACACCGTGCTCAACATTAACCCAAAAGAAGTGGCAAAAGGTTTTGCACTTGCTGTTGGATTTTTGATTTTGAATTTTGCCTTTTTTTTAATTCCAACAATAAAAGGTGTTTTTAAACTTCAATGGCCAAAGCTTTTTAAATATGCCATGGCGCTCATGTTCTTATTGCCATTTGGGTTTGCTGCTCGTTTTGCTGTTACCGATAATTATGTGTTCTTCCTGCCGGCCTATTTGGTGGTTATTTTAATTATGACCAAGGGAATTCAAACTCAATTGGAAAACTGGCCTATTAAACGTGTTAAATTCATTTTCGTTTTGCCAATTATCTTTCCATTGGCCTATTTCACCTTAACCAAAATAGCCGAAAGCACGGTACAAGGCCAAAAAATTGAACAGGCCAAATGGTATAAAGGGGGTGTTTCTTTTTTTACATGGCCGCCAATGAAAAATCATGCTGGAACCTTAAATCTTCCGCATCTGGTTGAAGATGGAAAAGTTGAAATGCTACTGAATTCTGAAATTGAACCCAACTACAAAATGGCAAAAGAGTTAAATGCCATTCTTAATAATCATTAAGCCGCAACCATTGCATTGTTATTACAATTATTGCCATAAGTCTTCGTTATTTCGCCTACCAATAGCTATGAGACAACACATCATTATTCTCCTGCTTCTTTTTTGCTCTTCTGCATTTGCACAAACAGATATTGCCATAGGCGACTGGAAAGCGCATCTGAACTTTAGCCAAGCCATTAAAGCGGTAGAAACCAACGATTTTATTTATTGCGCTACCAGATTTGGACTTTTTAGCGTGCATAAAGACGATATGTCGAGCACTACCTATTCTACAGTTTCTGGACTAACTGGTGTAGAAATTACTGAAATAGGCTATGACCAAAATTCAGATAAAGTTTTTGTGGCCTATACTGATGGCAACATTGATGTTATTAGCGAAGCTTCGGTTATAAACATTAATCAAATTGCCAATTCAAACGTAATTATTGGAAGCAAGCAGGTGCACCACTTTTTGTTTAATGGCAACACCGCTTACATCTGTACAAGTTTTGGCATTGTTACTTACAATATTGCCGAAAACAAAGTAGGAGATTCATACCTAAACTTAGATCCAATTGGCAATAAGTTAGAAATTTATGATGCTGAAATTTTTAATGATAGGCTTTATGTGGCAACCCCAATAGGTATTAGATCAGTTGGATTAGCAGATGAAAGCAATCCTTTAGATTTTAGATTTTGGAGAACCGATTTTAATGGAGGGTTTAAGGAAATAGAGTTGTTTAATGACAAACTTTACGTCTATAACGATAGCAATTCGCTGTATACCACTACAGGAAATAATCTTACCCTTGTTGATACTGGTTTAATTGTTAAACACATTGAAAATCAGAATGGTAAGTTGGTAATTACCAAAGATTACAATGTTGATGTTTACGATGCATCAAACAAAAAAAGCCAAATAATAACCAATGCCCCGGCTCATTGTTTAATTGATGAAAACGACGAAGTGTGGGTATGCGCATCACCTTATGGAATTATAAAGTTCGAACAAGAAAAACGCTTTATAAAACCAAACGGTCCAGGTGGCCAAAACTGTTGGACTGCAGATTACGCCAATGGTGAAATTTGGGTGGCAAGCGGTGGTTTAGATTTGGCATACAATGCTATTGGTACCAATAGCGGTATTTACAATTACAGCAACAATAAGTGGAACAATTTTAATGATGTAAACACACCTGAGATTAGCAAAATCCGCGACATACACATGGTTAAGGTTGACCCTAAAACCAATATTAAATACTTTGGAAGCTACAGCTTAGGTTTAACCGTTTTCGATAAAGACAATAAAGTAAAGGTTTGGGATAAAGCCAGTACAAATGGTGCTTTGGCTTCTGCTAATGATAATCCCAACCCAAACGACATGGTGCGTATTGCCGGAATGGATGTTGATGCCGATGGCGACTTATGGCTTACCCAGCAATTTGCTAATAACCAATTGGTTCTTAAAACATTAAGAGACGAGTGGTTTGCTTTTAACATAGGAAGCTACAAACGTGTAAACGATGTGTTGGTTGACGATAATGGCTTTGTTTGGGTGGTGAAACACCTGGAAGGCATTTATGTTTACGATCCTGGAAATGATAAGACCAGCGAATTAGATGATAGAGTTGTTTCACTTTCAGCTAACGCTGGAAATGGTAATCTGCCAGCCAACGAAGTGTACTCGCTTACCCTTGATGATGATGGAAATGTTTGGGTAGGAACGGCTGACGGAGTTTGCGTTTTTTATAGTCCTGAAAGGGTTTTTGACGGGGTTGATTTTGATGCCACCAGACCCTTAATTGAAGAAGATGGAGAATTGGCTTGGCTACTTGAAGGCCAAAAGATTGAGCATATTTCAATAGACGGCGCTAATCAAAAGTGGATTGCCACTGGCAATGGCGTATTTGTAACCAACCCAAGCGGCACCGAAATTTTATACAATTTCAATCAATCTAACAGTCCACTGCTTTCTAATAACGTTCGTTTTGTAGAAGTGCAAGGTGAAACCGGCGAAGTGTTTATGCTTACCGACAAAGGCATTATTTCTTATCGTGCCCAAGCAACAGATGGTGGTGAAGAACATAATGGCGTTACTGTGTTTCCAAACCCAGTAAGGCCAGGCTATTCGGGTGCAATTGCCATTAAAGGTTTGGTAAACAATGCCAATGTTAAGATTACCGATATTTCTGGAAATCTGGTTTTTGAAACAACAGCCGAAGGCGGACAGGCAGTTTGGGATGGTAAAACCTTAAGCGGACGATCAGTGGCTTCAGGTGTTTATCTGGTATTCTCTTCTGATATTTCAGGTACTGAAGCATTTATTTCTAAGGTGATGATTGTTAGGTAATGCTCCATCAATCAAAAGGCATTGTTCTTAGCGCCATAAAATATGGCGATAGCGGTTTTATAGTCAAAATACTAACACAAGAACATGGCCTTACCGCTTTTTTGGTGCAAGGAGTTTACGGCAAACGAGCCAATATAAAACCAGCTGCTTTGCAACCACTTACGCTTATTGATGCCGTTTATTATTTCAAAGACAACAGGCAAATTCAGCGGTTAAAGGAATTGAAATGCCAGCCCGTATTGGTTTCAACCCAGAGTAATGTGCTAAAAAGTGCACTTGCCATTTTTTGTGCAGAAGTGGCTTTAAAAGCCCTTCAAAACCAGGAACGAGACCAGCAGAATTTTGATTTTCTCTATCAGTCAATTCTGGCGCTTGAAAAAGCAGAAGGGCAACTTGGCCAATTTGCTGTCGACTTTTTGCTAAACTTTAGTAAACCACTGGGCTTTTTTCCGCAAAACGGAGTGGGGGCTCATTTCTATTTAGACCAAGGTGTTTTTTCAAACGTGTTTTTGGCCGGAAACCGAATGGTACTATCTGAAAGTTTGAGCCAAGCCCTAAAAAACGCCATGTTTCAGCAACAAATTGCCAATGGTCAGCAGCGAAGGGAACTATTAGATGTTTTGTTGCTTTATTACGAACTGCATTTAGAAGGATTTGGCATGCTAAAATCTTTGGCAGTATTAAAGTCAACATTTAATTAGGCCTTGAGTGATGAAAGTCATATCAACTACTTTCGCGGCATTCCAAATTTGCACTTGATTATTTAGCAAGTTTCATGATTTCAACAGATATATGTATAGTAGGAGCGGGGCCAGTTGGGCTTTTCGCCGTGTTTGAAGCAGGCCTTTTAGGCATGCGTTGTCATTTGGTAGATTACCTTCCGCAACCCGGCGGGCAACTCACTGAAATCTATCCCAAAAAACCCATTTACGATATTCCAGGTTATCCTGAAATATTGGCTGGCGATTTGGTTAGCGAGCAAATGAAACAAATTGCACCTTTCAACCCCACATTTACACTGGGCGAAAGGGTTGAAACCGTGGTTAAAAACGGCCAGAACGACTTTACCGTTACCACGAATGATGAAACTGTAATTAACTGCAAAGTGGTAGTTATTGCTGGCGGACTTGGGGTTTTTAAACCAAGGAAACCGCCTATTGATAATATTGAAGATTTTGAGCGAAAAGGGGTTGAGTACATGGTTAAAGACCCTGAATTGTTTAGAGATAAAAAACTGGTAATTGCTGGTGGTGGCGATTCTGCGCTTGATTGGACTATTTTTCTCAGCAAACTCGCAAAACAAATAACGTTGGTGCACAGAAGCAAGCGTTTTCGCGGAGCGCCAGATTCAGTTGAAAAAGTATTTGATTTGGCCGAAAAGGGTAAAATTGATCTTAGGCTTGATAGCAATGTAACAGGATTAACGGGCAATGGCACTTTAGACCATGCAGTTGTTACAAATAATGAAGGCTGGCCTGAGCATATAGCGGCTGATTATTTCATTCCTCTTTTTGGTTTAAAACCTGAACTTGGGCCAATAGCCAATTGGGGTTTGGAAATTGAAAATGATGCCATTAAAGTAAATAATGCGCTGGATTATCAAACCAATATTGAAGGCATTTATGCCATTGGCGACATTAATACCTACCCTGGTAAATTAAAGCTCATTCTTTGCGGATATCATGAAGCGGCGCTTATGGCTCAGAGCGCATGGAAGCTGCTAAATCCTGAGAAGAAATTCAACCTTAAATACACTACAGTAAACGGCGTAAACGGATTTTAGATGGAAATAGTTACCATAAGAGTAGAAGAAGAAAGCGGCCATATTACCGAGCTTGAAGCACCAACCGATATGAGCTTAAATCTCATGGAAGTGCTTAAAGGAAACGGTTATCCAGTAAAAGCAACTTGTGGTGGAATGGCTTTATGCGCCACTTGTCATGTTACTGTTAAGGAAGGATTTGACCAAGTAGGCGAACCAGCAACAGATGATGAATGGGCAATGCTCGATACGCTGTATAACTTAACCAGCCAAAGTCGCCTTGCCTGCCAAATAAAAATAGATGATGCCTGCCATAACATATTGGTAAAGCATTTGGGAGATGGGGAGGATTAATTTAATTAGACAATTAGGCAATTAGCTAATTTGACAATTAGCCAATTAGCCAATTTGACAATTTGACAATTGTTATTTAAGTGGATCGGTTAACGGTTAATGGAACACGTTAAGGTAGTGTCCCAAATTGTGTGTCCGAGCAGAAGGTTTTCCACTGTTCACTTTCTCAAACATAGTGGTTGTAAATGTTTTTATCGTTCTTGAAATTACTTATTGGGTAGCTGTATTTTCCTT
>JAGQWA010000126.1 GCA_020437725.1 Bacteroidota bacterium
AGAAAAGCTGGTGTGCCTATTGTGCCCATGCATTTTGCTGGTGCCAATAGTGCCATGTTTCACTTAGCAGGTAAGGTTCATCCTATGCTAAGAACCGTTCAATTACCGAACGAACTTTTTACCAAACGCAACAAAAACATTGTAATAAAGATAGGCAAACCCATTGCCGTTAAAGACATTGAAGATGACGATGTAGAGCAATTGGGCAGGTTTTTACGAGCTAAAACCTATGCCATTGGTACAGACGTTAACGTTAAAAAATTCTTTCGTCCCAATCTTCAACCAGCTAAAAAGCCAGAACCAATTGCCGATGCGGTTGAAGTAAACTTGTTGAACGATGAATTGCTTAGACTTCCGTCAGACAGTTTGGTGCTTGAACAGGGAGATTTTCAGGTTTATGTTGGTTCTAGTAAGCAATTGCCCCATTGCCTTAACGAAATTGGCAGGCTGCGCGAAGTAACTTTTAGAGAAGTAGGAGAAGGTTCTAACTTGAGCATTGATGTTGATGAGTTTGACCTTTATTATTTGCACATGTTTATTTGGGATAAAAAACAACATCGCATAGCTGGTGCTTACAGAATAGGGCAAGGCGACAAAATTTTCCCTGAATTGGGAAAGAAGGGCTTTTATACCGAAAGCTTGTTTAAGTTCAAAAAGCAGTTTTATCCTATTCTTGGCAAAACGGTTGAATTGGGTAGGTCTTTTATTACCAAAGAATACCAAACCAAGCCAATGCCACTGTTCATATTATGGCGTGGCATTCTTCATTTTCTTATTCAAAACCCGCAGTATAGGTACATTATTGGGCCGGTTACTATTAGTAACGAATATTCTGGCCTTAGCAAATGGCTTATAATTGAATTTATTAAACGCCATTTTTACGATAAAAAGCTAGCCAGTTGGGTTACTCCCCGAACCGCTTTTGAAGTGCAGCGAAAAGACCGAGACGAAAAGCTTTTAGATGCTATTAATTTTGATGATATTCAAAAGCTTGACAATCTTATTTCTGACATTGAGCCGCGAGGTTTTAGAGTACCCGTTTTGCTTAAGAAATACCTAAAACAAAACGCTAGAATTATTGCCTTTAACATTGATCCTAAGTTTAACAATGCGCTTGATGGCCTTATGATACTTGATATGCAAGATCTGCCACAAGGAACCATTGACAAGCTTAAAATGGAAATGAAAGAGCAAAGCTCAGCCATCAATAATGGCGGAAATTCAGAGGCTAGTAAAGACTAAACCTTTACAGTTTCAACGCTCATGCTTTGCATATAATCTATGGCGAACATGTCGTTGTTTCTTATAAAGGCCACTTTTGGCTGTTGTATGCAGCCCAGCTTTCTTTTTTCCAAATCGGCCGAGAAACCAAAATGCATTTTTGTGTAACCTAGTTGATTGGCTCTTTCAATGGTTCTGTAAAGGCATTGCTTGTAAATTCTATGCGTATTTAAATAGGCATAATCAAACCCTAGCAGCATTGGCCAATAATGACCTTCGCCCTTATAACTCCAAATAGTGCCTACAGGTAGCTGTTTTTCAGCTATATAAAGGTTAATAACATCCCAGTGTTTGCTAATGTTAATGTTGTTAATGAGCGAAATGGGATAGTCGTAAATATTAACTGAAAGGTTGTTTCTTTTCACATTTAAAAACAGATTGTGGCAATGCCTAATCTGTTTAGCATTCATCACCTCATCAGTATAAACTTGAAACTTATGATAGTGGCGTTTTACGTCGGTAGCTAAATGCCTGCGTTTTTTGTAATTGAGCGATTTGGCAAATTCATTTATATCTGAAAACGGTTCAAACTCAAGATAATTGGCATTTGGCAATTGATTTTTGATGTAGCCATTCTTAAAGAAATAGCTGTTGTCAACTCCAAATTCATCAAAGTCTCTTAGAATAACATTGGTAGCACCGCACTCATCTTGAATTTCGTCAATTTTACTCAAGAAAGCATCCATTACTTGCTCTTCGTTGGCAGTTGGGCTTATGTAGAGATGGTCTCCTTCAGTTAAGAGCGAACCCATCATTAAAGTTTTGGAAATTAAAAAGTTAGGGTCGGTTATACGATGTTTTTCAAGTTGTTCAGAAATGGAAGCCTTCATAAAAATATCGTCTTTTACAATGGCTTCGGTTAAAAAGGTAGCTCCAACTATTTGCTTGTTTTGGCGAGCTAACAAAATATGCCATTTCCAGTTACTCTGAATTTCGGGGTTGTTTTCAAAAACATTTTTTAAGAATTTTAGTCCTTGGTGGCTCATTAGTGCTTCGTTCTTAAACATTCCGTTCCAAACTGCTTCATCAATATCATTGATGTCTCGGTAATGCTCTACGCTAATGTTGCTATTGGTTTTTACTTTTATGTTTTCTTTGAGAAGAGGAAGTTTAAAAGCTTGTCTAATTTTATTGTTGGTTGTGTTTTCTTCAGCAACAACAATTGGAAACAGCTTTTCTAAAGCTGCAACAAGGGCAGTAATATCTTCTAAACTATTGTGTTGACTAATTGAAAAACGAATGCCACTACACTTTACTGAAACGGCAGGAAATAAGGCCGCGTTTACATAAAAACCTTCATTAAAAAGTTTTTCTACCATGTTATAGGCCGTTTTTGGTTGGCCTAATCCAATAAAGAATATGGGAGTTTCTGCATTACTTAAAACTGGTAAATTGGTATTGGCTAATAGTTTTTCGCAATGATCTATTTTTTGTTGAAGTTCATTTTGCATTTCAACAAATTCATCGCTTAAATGAAGTTTTGCCGAAGCAATAGCAGCTCCGGTAATGGCAGGCGACAATGGGTGCGAATAGGTTAATGGGCCACCAAATGTTTTTACGCGATTGTAAAATTCGGCAGTTGGATAAATGGTAACTCCACCAGTAACTCCAAATCCTTTGCCCATGGTAACGTTTAGAATTACCTTCTCGTTTTTGCCCATTTGGCTGTAAAAATATCCGCAACCCTTTTTACCACGCCAGCTCATGCCATGTGCATCATCAACATATAAGTGCAATTGTGGTAGTTCAGCCAATAATTCTTTTAACTCTTGAATAGGGCAGGTATCACCATACATTGAGTAAACCCCATCAACCATATACCAAATTCTTCGGCATTTATCTTTTAATTCATGGTATTTGCGCCTGAGCATTTCTAGGTTGTTATGCCTAATCATTTCAATAGGCACTCCATTTTGTCGGCATAATTGGGCACCAGTTTGAACACTAAAATGCACCTGTTGGTCAAGAATTATGGCGTCTGAACCTTCTATTAAATTAGGTATGTTGGCAATGTGAGATGAGGATGTACTTGACTGAACTATTACAGGTTGGTGATCATAGATTTCTGAAAGTAAACCCAACAGCTCTTTTTCAGGTTGGCTAGTTATATAAGCTCTAGAAACACCATATTGCATTCCATTGTTAGATAAACACTCTATTGCGCCGTTTTTTAATGCGCTGTGCATTTCGAGCCCTAGGTATCCGCAGTATCCAAAATTTAAAAGTGCTTTATCATTTATCTGGTAGTTTTTACCATTAAATCCTTGACTGGTATCTTGTAATTGAATTAATCCGCGTTGCTTTGCATCATTAATTATTGATTCATACGTACTGTAGCTGTCGTTGTGTCTAATTTTTGCCATAGTGTATTGTTTTACGCTAGCAAAACAAAAGCTGATAAACAGTTGTTAAAAATGGTTCATCTAAAACTCATTTCGTAAAAGTGGAAGTAAAGTCAGAAATATTCGAGTACACTTGGCTAGAGCAAAATATTCTGTATTGCGAGTTTTTGAGGAGCGAAATAACCTTAGAAAGTGCCAGATTAGCTTTAGATCAAAGAATGGCTATACAAGAAGGTAAGGTAGTATATATGATTGTTGATGCATCTCGAGTGGGTAAAATATCGAAACCCGCTAGAGATCTGATGGGGAGCCCTGAAGGGTATGCCAAATTGCATGCTTCTGCATTAATTATAAAGTCATCTTTGGGCAAGATGTTGGTGAACTTTTTTTACAAATTTTCGTCTCCGCCTGTTCCTTCGCGCGTATTCAATACCAAAGAAGAAGCCATTAGCTGGATTAAGTCATTAGCATAGTTCTATCTGCCATTGAAGGGTAAAAAAAATCAATCGAAAACTGATTTTCCTACAAGCTATTAGCACCCTATTTACTGCATATTGCGGCAGGTTTAGTTAACAGCAAATTGTCAAGTAACGTATCAAAAGCAGAAAGGTGGGAAATTCTACACCAAGCCATTGTAGAGTTTGCATCAGGTAATTTTAATCTACCGGAATTTCCCTTTGGTGAAGGCGATGAAGTAGATGCGCTTGCCGAAGGGGTTATAATGCTTGGCGAAGAATTACAGGCTAAAACCATTTCTGATAAATACCTTAATAGTGTTGTGGAGGGTCTAAGCGATGTACTTATGGTTTTAGACAACAACATGGCTATTAAGGAAATTAATAGAGCTGGAATAGAGCTGCTTGAGTTTCCGATGCAAATTTTAAGCAAGCTCAATTTCTCACATTTATGTCCAGAAATTTTATATCATGACGAAATTGCCTTAAAACTCAAGAAAAAAGAATTTGATGGATTGAAGAACCTTGAATTGGTTTTGAGATCAAAGTCGGGAAGAAATGTGCAAGTTTCAGCTTCATTTTCTAGCATTTCTGGCAATTGGAAAGATGGGCACGAAATTCTATTTATAGCCAGAGATATTTCAGATTTACTCAGCACAAGAAAACTGCTTGAGAATAAGAACCAAGAACTTTCTACCCTTATTTATAGAATAACCCATGATTTAAGAGCGCCCCTTTCAAATATTATGGGGTTGGTTGAAATGGCCAGAGTATCAGCGGCAAGTGATGACGTTAATATGAACGACATTTTACCTATGCTGGGAATGATGCAAACTTCTGCCGAAAGGCTTGACAAAATCCTACGATATTTTAACCAAATATTGTTTGTTCATAAAACTGACACTGAGTGGGTTCAGGTTGATTTTGATAAGGTTTTTAATAAGGCTATAAATAGCGTTAGGAATGAATTTGCTAACGTAGATTTTGAATGTAATTTGAAAGCCGATGCCTTAGACAAACCCTTTATTGGCCCGGTTGATTTAATTCAAAGCATGGCCTTTAATTTGGTGCACAATGCAGTTCAATACCGCTCTGCAGACCGTTCATGTAAGGTTGATATTGAACTTAGACAAACCAATAATTTCATAAAAATTAGGGTTAAAGACAATGGGGTAGGAATAGACAAAGATTTACAAAACGATGTTTTTAACATGTTTGTAAAAGTAAGTGCCATATCAGATGGCGCAGGTTTAGGTCTATATTTTGTTAAATCTTTGGTTGAGCAGTTAAAAGGCGAAATCTCTATAGATTCTGTAAAAAACATAGGAACCACCTTTACGGTTTATCTACCCATTCAGCAAGACTAGTTGGTTTGTAAGTTGGGTACTATGTTTTGAAAATCGTTTATGTCGTTTCCATTAAAGTAGCTATTGTACCATAGAAATATAAAGAAGGCGCCGATTCCAATAAAGATTAAACCCATTACTTTATTCAGTATAAACACCGCTCTTGGAGTCATTAGCTTACCCAGCAATTTTGCCAAATAGGCTTTGGCAACATCTGAAGTAAATATTACGCCTAGTACACCTGTAATAAATGGAATAAATTCGTTGGGCTTTGGGGCTACACTGCCTAAAATAGTAACCCAAACTATAATTGTAAAAGGGTTAAAAAGATTAATACCTATTCCCTTTACAGCATACATAAAATAAGGTAGGTCTTTAACTTCTTGGTTTGAGCCAACATCAACTTTTTTTCTTACTAGCATAGTAATTCCAAAAATGACCACCAAAATGCCCGATGCTAAGCTAAATACCTGCCTAAATGCCTGATCTTCGAAAAGACCGCGAAGGCCAATAAAAATGGCACTTAAGAGAAATACATCACTAATAAAAATGCCCAACGCAAACATTAAGGCCTTTCTAAAACCTTTTTCAATTCCCACTTTTATTAAGTAGAAGAATGAAGGTCCGGCCGAAATCATTAGCGCAAAACCTATAACAATGCCAAGTACTAGCGGATTACCCATAATTGAATGCTCAACAATACAAAATCATTTTTGCTAATGATATGCCTTTGGTCATGTAATTTGGGCTTAAGGCCCTTTGTGTTCAAATTGTAAAGAAAACCTGTTTATAACCTGTTAGTGAGTAATAATTTCATTATTTATTCATAAAGAGCGCGTTATGGCATATTATGAATTTTGAACCTATAATAATTAACCATGGAAAAGAGAAGAGTTGAAACCGTTATTATTTCTGACGTTCATCTGGGTACGTATGGCTGTAGGGCTAAAGAGTTGCTAAAGTATTTACGTAGTGTAGAAACCCAACATCTTATTCTAAATGGAGATATTGTTGACATGTGGCAGTTTAGAAAGCGATATTGGCCAAATAGCCACATGCAGGTGATTAAACACATTGTTGACCTTATAAATACTGGAACCAGAATAGATTACATAACCGGAAATCATGATGAAATGCTCAGAAAATTCACGGGTTTTAAAATGGGTTCATTTCAAATAACTAATAAATTGCTTCTAAACCTTAATGGTAAAAAGACCTGGATTTTTCATGGCGATGTTTTTGATGTTACAATGAAACATTCAAAATGGCTTTGTACGCTTGGTGCAATTGGTTATGACACACTGATTTTAATAAATGGAATGATCAATCGCCTTTTAGAACTGTTTGGCAGGGAGCGCATTTCACTTTCTAAAAAGGTAAAAAACAGCATAAAAAGTGCGGTGAAATTTATCGACGATTTTGAAAATACAGCTGCCGAAATTGGTGTTGCTAACAACTATCACAATGTTGTGTGCGGCCATATTCACCAGCCACAAGATGTAATAAAGCACACCAAAAAAGGCCCAATTCGCTATCTAAATTCTGGCGATTGGATAGAAAATCTAACGGCGTTAGAATATAATAATTCAACCTGGAGCCTTTACAAATTTGATGAAGATGAAGCTTTGAAAAATGCTGAACCAGAACTTGAAAATGAAACTGAATTGAATACCAGCTTTTTGTTTGAAAAATTACTGGCAGAAATGTCAATAGCACAGCCTAAACATCTAGACGATCTTTATCCTGTCGCCTCAGCTGAATAATGTAGGTTACACCAAATACCAACCCAAACACCAAATAAAAACCTGTTTGCAAAGCGTGTATAGCCAATGCCAAAAAACGCCCTTCTGTTTCATTCATTCCATAAAAAACAAATACCAATAACATTGCTCCGTGATACACTCCAGCTGCACCAGCTTGTAGCGGAACTGTTCTAGCTAAATTTCCTATTGCCACAATGGCAAAACCTTGCAACATTGAAATATGATTGCCAGGCTCAAACGCTTTGAACCATAGGTAGGTCATAAAGTAATAAAACACCCAAATGGCCACCGATTCTAATAAGAATTTAAAGAAGAATTTGCCGTTTAGAATTCCAGTAATGCCGCGCCAAATTTGCGTTGCAGCTACTTGCAATTTGCCTTTAAGTTTGGCAATTATTCGTTTTGCAAATGCCATTACAAGCAAACCACCTATAGCAAATGCGGCAATAAGCAATTTTATGGCTATTGACGAAAATTTTGGGCCAAGCTGCTCCTGTGCGGGTATCAGAAATTTTTCATCAACAAATGGCCAAATTGATTCATAATTAAAAGTAATAGCCAAAAATGTGAAGAGAAATAGAAAAATTAAATCACTCAATCTTTCGGTAAATACCGAGCCAGCTGTTTTTAAAACGGGAGTATTATCTGTTTTTTGAAGCGTAAAACAACGTGTAACTTCACCAGCGCGTAGAAATATAATATTGGCAAAGTATCCCAACATCATGGCCTGTGCAACTCCAAAAAGGGTGGGTGTTTCGCCACTTGCATTTAAAAGTCGTTTCCACCTAAATGCCCTCACTAAATGACAGATTATGGTAATTATAACAATTACACCAATCCATGAGAGATTTAGCTTGTTATATTCCCTAAACACATCAGCCCATGTAAAATCTTTATAAACCAAACCAATCATCATGGCTATAATGGCTAAGCCTATGGCATAACCTAAAACTCGTTTATATAGACTGTGAGGTTTTGATTGCATTATTCGAGTTTAAGCCAATTGTTTCTTAAATAATCTATTTCTGTTGTATTTAATTGTGGTGTATTATATAACCCGGCTTTATCTCGTTGCCTTACCGATTCGTATAAACAAATGGCGCACGCAACAGAAATATTTAAACTTTTAATCATACCATGCTGTGGAATTGTAAAAGTTATTTCGGCTTTTTGAATGGCTTCTTCGGTTAATCCGTATTTTTCATTTCCAAATACTAAGGCACAATTACTAGCTAAATCTAATTGGTAAAGATCTTTTGCTTTTTTGGTGAAGGCAGTTGCCATAATGGTTTTGCCTTCTTTTCTAAGCATGGTGTAGCACTCATCTACCGAATGATGCTGAACCACATTTACCCATTTTTTTGCGCTTGAAGAACTACGTCTTCCAATTTCAAGATTAAACCGCCTTACCACGCTTTCCACTA